>DAORHS010000098.1:0-10149 GCA_035438165.1 Prosthecobacter sp. | reverse complement strand
TCACTTCCTGACCTTCATTCAGGCCAAGGAGCTTGGCGGACACATCCGCAAAGGTGAGCACGGTTCCCTTGTCGTGAAATACGGCACCTACACCAAGCACGAGGACCAAGCCCCCGCCATTGAGGACGAGGCAGAGACGCGCCGCTTTTTGAAGGCTTACACCGTGTTTCATGCTTCGCAGATTGAAGGCATCGAATTCCCGCAGCCCGACAATCTGCCCGAGCTTTCCATCACACAGAAGACAGACCGCGCCCGCGAGATCGTCGCAGCGATGCCCAACGCTCCCGCCATCCATGACGGGAACGCGGTTCCCTGCTATCGTCCCAAGACTGACAGCGTTCACATGCCGGAGCGTGGTTTCTTCGAGAGTGAAGAAGCGTATTATTCCACCCTCTTTCACGAGCTGAGTCACAGCACCGGCCACGCCTCACGCCTTGCCCGTAAGTCACTGCTTGAGAACAAGGGCATTGATGCCGCTGGCGACACCGCCCGCAAAGTCTATGCAGAAGAAGAACTCGTTGCAGAAATGGGCGCTTCATTCCTGAACGCCCACGCCGGCATCATGGAGGACGAAATCAGCAACTCCGCCGCCTACCTGCAAAGCTGGATTGATGCCCTCAAAGGCAAGGACGCCAAAAGCTGGATTGTCCGCGCTGCATCGCAGGCACAGAAGGCAGCCAACTACATCTTGAACATCCAGCCGGAGGTTCTGCCATGAGCACCTTGCTTGCCCTCCCAGATGCCGAGCTGATCGAATTGGCAGACCTTACGGATGCGGAGTTTGACGAGCTGGAAAACCAGCTCGCACTCCGCGCCGCGTGCCTTGGCTGGACTGGCGACCCCATGCGCCAGCCGCTCGAAACCGTCGCCGCCATCGTGCGCGGCATCATCTCCAAACGCACACCATGAACGCCCTTGTCAAAGTCACCGGCCCCCACGCCGGAGCCGTCAGAATCGAAGGAAAGCCCCGCGCCGCTTGGCGCGTTGCCGTGATCGAAACGCAGAACCGGAAGCCGCAAGGCAAGGTTTATCAATGCCTCAGCTATCGCCGCGCTGTCTCGTTATCCTGCAATATGGCGCATGACCGGAGATTGCATCTTCACCTTGAGGCATTGCCCCGATAGGGGCGCAAATCAGGACAGAGTTGCCGTCATTCTGGCAGTCTCCCAACACTTGGAGGGTGCGCCCTTCGTGCCTTTCAGATGGCAAGCTAAAGTCCCCGCCGCCCGCTCAAGCAGAAAATTGGTTCCCCCTGAAGGTCTCCCCCAATTTTCGGCTTTGACCGGCTCGCTTCGCTTCGGCTTGAAGGGACTTTGTTTTGCTTTGCCATCAGGCAGCGAGAGGCGCCGCCCAACATAAAAAGGAGACAGAGCCATGAACGACAACACCAACAATCAAGACGCTGATTTTGAAACGCCCCTTTTCCCAGGGCATCAAACTTCAATGGAATGCATCGAACAAATGATCGACTTCACGCCAGATATTGAATCCGAGTATGCCTTGCTGATGACCCGCGATCTATTCCGAGGCGCACCCGACCTGCTAGATGCTGCAAAGTTTGCCTTCCAAGAACTTCAAAAACTGTGCGATTCGCAGCCTACACTTTCCGCTGTTTCCAAACGGCTCAACGCTGCGATTGCCGCAGCAACACCGCCGCGCCCTCTGATGGCGTAGGCGGCCACGCCTCCCGATGCAATGCCATGAACCAGAAGCGCCGCTCTCTTTCGCTCACTCTGCGAATACTTTTGGAAGTCCCCGCCCTGCCCGTCCCTTGGTGCGGCTCAGCAAGCATCGCCTATAGACGCAGAAACCAGAGTTTGAGTTCGTCTCAAGATTACTGCGGCCCCTTGCCCCACATTTCCACCGCCTGAATTCTCCCCACTGGTTGCTTGAGCTTCGCTAGTTCGCGCAGTTCTGAACCGTCTGGTTTCATCCTGAAAACAGTGTCGCGGGTGGCAAGAACCACCACTCCCAGTTCCCGCATCAAAGCCACGGCAGCGGCGCTGTCATAGCCCACCAAGTAAGGATGCTCTAGCACCCTATGCGCTTCGCTGCCAATCGTCCTTAACCAGGTGCCCCGCAGCTTCATGTCTGGGATTTCTCGCGCATACATCAGCGTGTCATGGCTTACCCAGCCGATATGATTGGCTTCAATGCCTAAATTCTCTGCGGTCTTTTTTTCGACATCGACCACCACCACCGCCCGCCCGTTATTGCATAGCACATAGCGGCCATCCAGGGATGGGTCAGTGATCTTCTGGCAATCAAATGGCAGCGTAGCCACTTCCTCAACCGTGTTCTTTTTCCGGTCGAATACGCTGACGGTTTTGCCGCCGATGATGAAAGCGCATCTGTCGTTGTTGAGCCACTGCACGTCTGACACCTTGCCATCATTCTTGGGAAACAAGCTCGCCTCCGGCTTGTTGATGTCATAGGCGAAAATTTTGCCGTCATCCTCGCCCACCATCATCTGGCAGTCAGGCGACCGCCTTTTCATGTTGTAATGCAGCGGCAGCTTCACCTGCTGCAAATCACCTGTGCGCAAATCTACCCGCAGCAGTGTGTTTTGCTGTTTTACCAGACAGGCGTTGTCTGAAGCCAATGACACATTGACCGAAAAGTAGAGCGCATTGAACTGGCCGTATTTCGTGGCCTGCCGCTCGTTGATAAACTTGAATGCGGTCCAGTCAATGCCAGCGATCCAGATGTCACCGTCCTTTACATACATGGCCTGGCTGCCGTCATTGGTGAACGCAGGAGGCGTTTCAACACCCATCACACCATCCTGTTTGCCATCCAGCCCGAACCGCATGATGCCGCGCTCTGCTTGCACCATGAGATGCCTGCTTTCAGGATAGTAAAACACGCGCATCGGAATGCCCCGCAGCCAATTCTTGAAGATCACTTCACCTGTGCTGATGTCATAGAGATCGCCGCCAACCAGGGCCAACCAGCCCAGCTTGTCGGGAAGCGCGTCAGCTTTCTTTTTGATCTCTGCCACCACGGCGGGATCAGGTTTTGCAAACTCCCAGCGCGGCATCGTGCGCTTGAAGAACCACCATGCGCCAAACAAACCCGTGCTAAGCAGCACCACGCCAAGCGCGATGGCATATTTCGGGAACGCCTTCAGTATGCGCCAGTTCATGGGATTTATTCAGAGGCAGGGGCTTCCTCAGTGAACCCTTTCGGCGGAGTGATGCTGATTTCTTCAATGAAGCAGTCGTTGTCCTTGTGGTCTTGAAGGTTGCTGTCCGCTTCCTTAACCCACGCGACCCGCTTGCCCTTCACGCCGTTGAAGATCGTGCGCAGGCCACGGCCTTTGATGGTGATGAGGAAGCCGCCAAATTCCAGGTCGATGCAGCCGCTTTCCGGGTCATGGTTGAACCATAGCAAATCCGTATAGCTGAAACAGGTTTGTAGCCCGTTGCGGAACTGCAATTCCAGGAAGTTCTCCTGCATCCCTTCACCGATCAGAATGGAGAAAAACTTATCGCCATCAGGCGTCAGTTCGGCAGGCTTTTCAGCCGCCTGTCTTGCCTTGAGTATTTCGTCAATTTTGTCAGCCATAGTGCCTCATTTTTTGATGACGACGGGACGCGGCGCGGCCTGCTTCGTCTTGGTTTCAGTTCTGTTTTTAGCCTGCCCCTCGCCGGTCTTCCTAATACTTGCTGCTTTTTCCTTTTTGGAGTGCTCCGCCGCACGGTCCGCGTTGCTGTTCTGCAACGGTTTTACTTTTGCCCTCCCCATCTTGACCTCTTTCTCTTTGTCTCCCTGCGCAGACCTACCACGCACCTTGTCCGCCACTTTCTTGAAATGGCTGGCCGCTGACTCGTAGGCTTTCACGAGCCGCTCTTTGCGATCTTGAGGAGCTTTGGGTGCCGGAGGTTTTTCTTGAGCGGCTCCTGTCTTCTTGGCTTCATGCGCCGCCTTCAGTTCAGCGATCCTCGCGTCCGAGTGCTGGCTTATCTTGGGCCGTGCGATGCCTTTGCTTTGACTGCCCTTTCTCGGTTCTGAAGGATAGCCCTTGGAGCGGCTTTTGCCGTCCGCGCCAACCAGGTTCCGGCGCATCTCGACGTAGCCCTTCCAGTCGATGACCTCGCCTGTTTTGCGCGGTTCGACCTTCCGGTGCTCGGTGAGCTGCTTGACGAAGGTTTTGGCACCGTCCAGCCCTTTGCGGCTGTGAACAGCCTCCCGCCATTGTTTCGCACCCAGTTCGCCGTTCATGAAGTTGGAGAGTTCCTGCGAGGTCAGTTCCGCCAGTTCCACGCCGGACATTCGCGTTGACGTGTTGCCGACCGCCTGCTGCAATTCGCGGCGGTTGTCAGTGTAGATGCGGAGGGTTTGTTTGCCACGGCTGCATGACACATAAAATTGTTCACGAGAACTGGCAAGGAACGAATCGGCGCTTTGTGCCACCAGCACGTCGCGGACGCTCCGGCTCTGGCTGGAATGCGAGGTCTGGCAATAGCCGTGCGCGATATGGCCGTGGTTTGCCGGAAGAATGGCCCCGTTGCTGAGGATGATCTCGCCCTTCCTGCCGAACTTCTCCACAGCTAAGAGGTTGCCGTTGTTGAGGCGTTTGCCGTTCGTGCTCTCCCCGTTTCGTGTGATGCGAATGCGGTCCCCCTTTGCCAGGGCGATCTCGCGTTCCTCATAGACCAGAAACTTTGCGGCCTCGTTGAGGGGCAGCGTGCGGGTTTTGCCTGCCTTATTCTGAATTTGCACCGTGCCGTTTTCGCCCTGCCCCAGCACCTTGAAAATTTCGCCGCGCTTCACGCCCTTGGCGTTTTGATGGAACTGCACCACCAGACCGGCACGGTAGTTCTCAGGAAGTTGGCGCTCCGCTTCCTCCCACTGCAAGTTCTGGTATTGAAGGAACTTCTTTTCCGCGCCGAGCTGTCCCGCCTCCCGGCGAGCCTCACGAATGGCGTTCGTGACCTTGGCGCTCTCCGCATGGGTCGGAGAGACGACCAGCGGAAACTCGCCCCGTCGCCCGAGGGCGATGTAATCAGCCGCCAGTTCCCGGTGACGCTGCGCTTCGTCTGCAATTTCCACGAACGCTCCCAAGCTGTCCAGGCGACGGAAACCGGTTCGGAGGTCGCCTTTGCTGATGGCTTCGATGGCCTTTTTATAATCTTCGACTTCCTGCCGCCGGATCTCCGTCACTTCCGCGACGCGAAGACCGGCATGTTTTTGCAGGATGCGAAACGCATCACCCCGCGCCACCGGCGCGTGCTGCGCGGTGTCGCCAGTGAGGATGACGCGCGTTTTAGGCCCGGCGATTTCCATGATGCGCCACAAGTCCCGCGTGCCGAGCAGGCCCGCCTCGTCGATCCAGATGACCTGCCCCCGAGCCTGCTTTTGCAGCTTCGTGTTGAGCATCAGATGGGCGACCGTATCAGCACCCGCAAACCCCGCTTCACGGAGGGTTTCACGGGAAGCGACGGCGGAGGGAGCAAAGGCGAACACCTTCAATCCTTGTGCCTCAATCGCGGCCACCGCGTCTTTCATGAGCGTGGTCTTGCCCACGCCAGCACCGCCGCGAATCGCCATCACCTGATCGCGGCTGGTGAGCAGATGTTTGACCGCTGCCCGCTGTTCCTCGGAAAGCTTTTCAGAATATGAAAGCCTGCCCTTGCCGCCCAGCGGCATGGCCGAATTCCGGCCAGAACGAACGAAGGCAAGGAGGGCGATTTCTTCCGCCAGAACATCCACGGAAGTGCAAAGATGCTCATCGCCGATCTTGCGCCCGATCAACTGCCGCCGCTCAAATTCAGCTTTGATGGCCTCCGGCGTCGTATGCCCGACGCCAAAGCGAAGCGCAGCCGCCAGGATGTGGCCGCGTTCCACCACCGACTGGCGCTCGAACAGTTTGGAAATGGCATAGTCCACGGCCTGCCCCGCAGTCACCCTTTCGGCTCCACCCTGCCCGCGCTCATAGCAAACCTTGGAGATTTGCACCTTTTCGTCATCCGTGAGCCGGACACTCCACGCGGCCAGCAGGTCTGAAAAGGTCATGCCGTGCCGCTTCCCCTCGCGGCTGGCAGCCCCAAGCGCGTCCTTGGCTTTGGCGTCCTTGATGCCCATTTCATCGGCCAGCCGCTCAATTTGAGCGGTGCGCCGCGAGAACTTGGCAATGACACTGGCAGGCATCCCTTTGATTTCCCAGCCGCTTTTCCGGCGCTCGATGGCGTAGCCTTGAGCCACTAAACTTGCCGTCAGGCGGGCATGAAACGCCGCTTCCGCGTAATGCGCTTCGCGCTTGATGGCCCCGAACTCCGCCGCTTTCCATCGCGCCTCTGTTTGGTCGAAAGTCGCGTTGAAGGTGAAGCAGTGGACGTGAAGATGCGGATCGGGAATGCCCCCGACCGGGCGTGAGGTGAAGTGAACAAACTCCGCCCAGGCCAGGTTTCCAGTGACGCGGTTTTCCCGCGCCCCCTTCCTTCTGACTCGGGTTTCCGCCCTCGCCTCAAGTTCCGTCATGGTGTCAGAAACCGCCTGCCGAAACGCTTTCAAAACCTCTTTGTCCTGCGTTAGCGCATAAAGCACGGAGAGACTTTTTGGCGCGTGAAAATTGAGGTCATACCCGACGCGGCGACCTTCCTTCGTGCGGGGTGTCAGCTTCTCCCCAGTGAGGGGATTGCGGTTCTCCACCAGCGCCGCGAACTGCTCCAGATCCACGTCCCCGGACAGCCCCAGCAGGCCCGCAGCGCGGCCATGCCACTTGCCTACCACCTCCTGTTTCTCGGAGTAGTAGTCCTCGCGTTTCAGGCCTTCCGCATAGTATTTGCGGGCGGCTGCCGCGCTCGTGTGCGCCACAACTCTGAGCATCGGTTCATTCTACCACATCTGATTCTGTGAATCCATTTTCGCCGCTTACTCGGCAAAATTTGCCTGCTAGCAAGCTATTGAGCGAGCCAGCAAGGCAGTGAACTTGCCACCTTGTCAGGTTGCGAGCTAGCAAGCTGGAAAGGCAGTTTTCGAGCAAGTTTGCCGTCTAGCAAGGAGGCTACCGAGCTAGGAAACTAGCAAGCTAGCAACATAGCAATATGATCTTCAGACATCTCTCCTTAGCAGTGCTAAGGCTGTGGTTTTTGCTCGCCGCAGAGCGGCTGCGCGGCTAGCTTGCAGTGTCCCGAACGCCCTGCCCCCATGGATGAATTCAGCCTCGCCAAACGTCCCCCATCTGCCCCTACAGGCGCAAAACGAAACTGGCCTGATGACGACGAGGCGTTGCTGGAATTGAGTGCAGACGGCAAGACCAGCAGGGCTGAAAACTACTGGTGCCTGAAGGATGCCTTTGAGGGAGTGCAGATTTTGGGAGCGACCGGCTCTGGCAAATCATCAGGGAGTGGGCAAGCCCTCGCCAAGGCGTTCATGGAGTCCAATCTAGGCGGACTGGTTCTCACCGCCAAGAACGATGAAGTGCTCTCATGGAAGCGCTTCGCCAAGGCCGCAGGCCGTGAGTCAGAATTGCTCATTGTCGGCCCCGACTCACCCCACAGGTTCAACTTCCTGCGCTACGAATTGAAGCGGCCAGGAACCGGGGCAGGGCACACCGAAAACCTCGTGAACCTGTTTTGCAGCGTGCTTGAAGCCGCCGAGCGAAAACAAGGGCAGGGCGGCGGGCAGGATGCCTATTGGCAGCGCACATTGAAGCAACTTCTCAGGAATGCGATTGACCTCGCTGTTCTCGCTTTGGACGACATCGACCTGCCGTCCCTCTACCGGATCATCACGTCCGCGCCGCGCTCCACAGATGAGGCAGAGAATCCCGACTGGCAGAAGAAATCGGCCTGCTTTGCATTGCTGGAAGTGGCGACGGCAAAAACTAAAGATAAAGGCAGGGCGAACGATTTGGAACTGACTCGCGACTTCTGGCTGCGGGAGTTTCCAAGCCTCGCCCCTGAAACCCGCTCCGTGATCGTCTCCACCTTCACCAGCATGGCCGACTGTTTTCTGCGCGGCCTGCTGCGTGACCTGTTCTGCACCGATCTCACCTTCACCCCCGAGGACACGTTCAACGGCAAGATCATCATCCTCAATCTGCCGGTGAAGGAGTTCAATGAGCTGGGCCAGTTCGCCCAGGTGCTTTTCAAGTTCATCTGGCAGAGGGCCGTTGAGCGGAGGATTTCTGCGGACATGAGCCGCGAAGCAGCCCAGGCCGCAGCTCGCCCCGTTTTCCTTTGGGCGGACGAATCACAGTTTTTCGTCAATTCCTATGACGCGCTCTTCCAGAGCACGGCGCGAAGCTCCCGCGCCTGCACCGTTTACCTGACTCAGAACCTCCCCAGCTACTTTTCGGCCTTCGGCGGACAAAACTCCCGCTCCGATGCCGAGAGCTTCCTTGGCAACCTTCAAACGAAAATTTTCCACGCCAACGGCGACCCGACCACGAACAACTGGGCAGCGGATTCCATCGGCAAGACGCGGCAAGCGACATTTTACGGTGGATTAAATGAAGGGATGGCGAAAGGCGGCACGATGAGCCAGAACGCAGGCGGCAGCATGGTGGTGGAATACGTCGTGCAGCCGCAAGAGTTCACCATGCTGCGCACGGGTGGCCCTGAATCTGAATATCTTGTGGACTCGATCATTTTTCAAGGCGGGCGGCGATGGCTCGCGACCAAGAAGGGCGAGCCGGTCGCTCAGAATTTCATCCGGCATGTCTTCTCGCAAAAGTCATAGGGCAGGGCAACGGTGAACAAATCCACACATGAAGGACCGGCAAATTCAATCCACGGGAGCGCAGCCAAGCGTCCCCATCCTCAGTCCCATCCTGCACTGGCTGGCGATGCCGGCCATCGTGTTCCTGCGCTCCCGATTCGGCTTTTCGTTTCTCAGTCCCAAAAGTGTTTTCTTCGCCTTCGTTTGGGCGCACCTCCTGTTCTCGATCTACGCGTGGATAGAGCAGGGCGTTTGGTTCAAGTATTGGGCCGTGGCGAGCTTCGGTCTTGGCGCGGCTGCGTTGTATCTGCTGCACCTTATGCTGGCCTTTTCACGGGAAGTGGGCAGGCAGGGCAAGCACGACTTCTATTCAGGGACATCGCACCTGCTGCTGCTTCCCGGCTTCAGCCAGCTTCGCGGCAACCCGCGCTCCGAGCTGATGGTGCATCTCTGGGTCGAGCCTTTTCTGGCCTTGACCACTGCGGCGATGCTTCGCGCTTTTTTTACAGAACACCGCCTTTCAACATGGCTGATCCTTGTCGCCGTCGCCATGTGGCTGAAGGAGTTCATCAATTTCTGGTATGGCATCCGCTCGGAGAAAAAGCACGAGGACATCATTGAAGACGCCAAGGAGAAGATGCCAGGGAGCGGCGCTGCTGAAGTGCCACTGCCAGCGGCAGGAACCCGCAAACCAAGGGCGAAGCGCCCTCCCCAAATAGCCGAGGATGAGCAGGCAGTGAAGGCATTGGAATTCCGCTCCGCAGAAGTGTTGCGACTGATGCCTCCCCATTCACTGGAGCAGGCCGAGCTGAATTACCGCCATCTCATCAAGACCGTCCATCCCGATCCGAACAACGCGGACGCAGGGGCCACCGAAAAAGCGGCGACTTTGAATGAGGCCATCGAGTATTTCCGCCGAACATTAGGCGGCTGATTTTCTGCCTTTCGTTTCGATGCGAACCGAAGTCACCGGATGACCCATCGACTGCCATGCTGATTCCAGCTTGTGTTTGAAATTGGTTTCCACCCAATCAGCCACGAATTTGAGGTTTGCGCGATAGGTGAGAGTGCCATCTACCAGCTCGCCAAGCTGCAACCTTTCCAGCCAAGCTTTCACTTGGTCTGCTCCAATTTGTTTGCGCATCAACTCCAGCACGTTCTCCCAGGTTTCTTCCAAAGGCGTTCGCTCGATAAGCACAAGCTGCGCCTCTTGAGCCGGAGTGTTCTTGGCTTCAATCACTGCCCGCTTTTCTATGCGTTCCATGAGCAGCATGTCTTTGCCTTGAGCCGAACTCACATGCTCCAGACGGAAACCCGGCAGGTCATTCTTCTTCACCAGCTTTCTGAGCGTGCTCGCATAATGCTTGTATGCCTGCTGCGAAGCGGATTTCTGGTAAAGGCTCTTGAACGTCTCTTTCCACACGCCTGTCGGGCCTCCCGTGGCTTTTCGCGCATAAAGATAAAGCCAGCGCTCCACGCTGC
>DAORHS010000097.1:0-10150 GCA_035438165.1 Prosthecobacter sp. | reverse complement strand
ATGAAGCGCGTCTTCGTCTCTCTCGCTATTTTTGCCACAGCAGCGGCCTCGCGTGCGGTCATGGCGAGCGGTTTGTCGCAGAACGTGGGCACGCCTTTGCGCAGCGGATGCTCGGCGTATTTCCATTGCGCGCCGCTGCCGTCATCGACGATGAGCACGGCATCCACGCCGTCGCAGCATTGCTCGGTCGTGTCAGCCACCGTCTCAATGCCGCAGACATCGGCCAGTGCGCGTGCGGCGGCTTTGTCGGTGTCCCAGATCTTCACCACGCGCGCGCCTTCGAGCCTGCGGCCTGATTTGACGAAGGTGCCTTTGAGCTGCTTTGCCTTCTCCTCATCCCAGCCGTTGAACGTGGTGGAAAAAGCGGTGCCGTGATGTGATCCCGGCATGCGAGGCGCAGCAGGGTCATTGTAAGTGGGCGCATAGGTCGCCGCAGAAATGATGCCGAGCTTCAGCGGCGCTGATTGAGCGAGCAGAGGAGTGCCAGCCATCGCGGCGAGCGCACCGGCGGAGCGAGTGACAAAGGTGCGGCGGTCAAGTGGTGGGTTCATGGTGATAAAATAGTTTAAATTTTCACAACCTGGCCCGTGCGGGCGGATTCTTCGGCGGCGAGGCAAGCGCGTACGGCCTCGCGCGATTCCTCGGGCGTGATGACAGTGGGTTTCTCGCCTGTGGCGACGCAGTTCACGAAGTAGGCGAGCTCATCGCGCAGCGCGCCGCGAAGCTGGCCGTGGATCGTGGGCCAGTAAGTCGTGTCTGGGCAGCGGGTGCCTTTGCTGTCCACGATCATGAGATTGGGATGCGTGTCGTGAATGGAGATGGAGCCCTCAGTGCCGACAATTTCGAGACGCTCGTCGATTTGAAACGGCGTGGTGTCCGGCAGACACCACACGGACTCCAAAATGCACGACGCGCCGCTCTCTAAGCGATACATCACATGACCGAGGTCGGGATTGGAGTGCTGACGAAACTGCACCGTCTGCGCATAAGCGGACACAGCGCGTGAGCCGCTGAACCAGAACATCAAGTCGGTGTCATGCACGCCGTCGCCGATGATCGGGCCGATCTTGTCGAGCACCGAGGCGCCTACCCACGCGGGCAGATTCCGACGAGCATACATCGAGATGATCCTGCCGATCTTGCCTGCCTCGATTTCCAGCTTCGCGGCAGCGTAGCGTGGATTGAAGCGGCAGATGTGGCCGACCATGAAGAAGCCTTTTGCCGCGCTGGCGGCATCGACAATCGCGTCACAGTCGGCGACAGTCGAAGCCATCGGCTTCTCCAAGAACACATGCTTCCCGGCCTGGAGCGCGGCCACGGCAGGCGCGGCGTGCTGATCCCACATCGTGGTGATGCTAACGGATTCCAACTCGGGGTCAGCCAGCATCGCGTGGTAGTCGGTGAAAGTTTTCTTCACGCCGAACTTCTTTGCCACCTCGGCCAGACGTTCGGAGTTGCGCGTGCAGACCGCGTAGATTTCCGCGTTGGGGATCGCCGCGAGCGCTTCGCAATGCTTCTCGCCGAACCAGCCGAGACCGAGGATGCCGTGTTTCACTTTTTTCATGAGTGGAATGGGGGGGGTGTTGTCAGGGGTCTTCGCGTTTCACCACGGCGGCAGTGCCATGGTGCCGCCATCGAGAACGATGGAGGTGGCATTGATGTAGCCTGCGTCATCACTGAGCAGGAAGGCGGCGGTCTGCGCGATGTCGATGGGTTGCCCGAGGCGGCGCACCGGGATGCGGCGCGCGACATCGGCGTAGAGTTCGGCGACCGGCTTATCCCAGCCCTCGCAGCTCGCCGCGAGCATCGGCGTGTCGATCGTGCCGGGGCAGATGCCAACGACGCGCACCTTGCCCGCGTGATCGGTGGCGAGACAGCGGATCAGTGATTCCAGTGCGCCCTTCGACGCGCAGTAAAGCGCGTGCGCCGGGAAGCCGATGAACGCCGCCACCGATGTCGTGATGAGAAATACGCCCTGTCCCTGCTGCTCCATCACAGGGATGGCGTGCTTCGCGGTCCAGAAGACGCTCTTCACGTTCACGCCCATGAGCTTGTCCCATGCGGCGTCATCGAACTCCGTGACCTTGCCCTTGCCCCAGACGCCCGCGTTGCAATGCACGCCGTCGATGCGGCCGTAATGACCGAGCGCGCTCTTCACCATCGCTTGCACGCTGTCTTCGCGTGACACATCGGCGAAAACAAAGCGAACCTCGTGCCCGGCATCGCGCAGCTCCTTTTCGAGAGCTTCTCCGCGTTCCTGTTGATTCGATGCGATGACCACGCGTGCGCCGAGCGAGGCAAAATGCCGGCTGCATGCCTCGCCAATGCCCGACGTGCCGCCGGTGACCAGAATGACCTTGTCTTGGATGTTCATAAATTCATTTCCACGGTAAATCGTTGTCCTTCTCAAACTTCATGAACTCAATCACCGCGCCGTCCTTGAGGATGAAAGCCACGGTGAAGTTCGGCGACGGCTCGAAGGGCTCGATGAGCACCTGCTCGCCAAGCAGTTCCGCCTGGATGTCGTCCACGCGATACGCGACGTGCGGCAGGTCGCGCACCGGGCCCGTGACCGGGCTGTCCGGCTCAAAACGCAGATGCTCGACCTTGTAGGGATGCTTGCGCGGGTCGGTGACCCACACCTTGGTGTCTTCAACGAAATACTCGCCGGGATGACTCTCGTCCGTCGGCAGGCCGATGTGATGGAATGTTTTCATAGTTTCGATTTTCTTTCTGCAATGGCGCGGTCGGCCATGCGGAAGAAATCATTCTCCGGGGCATAACCGAGCACCGTGCGGGCGCGGGTGATGTTGATCTCGAACGGGTGATACTTTGGATTGGGAATCTCCACTGTCGGCACGCCGAGCTGCTTCGACAGATAGTCCGCAGCGACGCGGTAATCGAAGGCCGACGGCCCGGCGATGTTGAAGGTCTGTCCGAATGCGGACGGATTGTCGATCATGCGATCAAAGGCATGCATCACGTCATCGACATGCACGATGTGCCGCCGAAGCGGTGCGCCGTTCGCGTCCGTGAGGATCGGAATGCGCTCTTGTTTGGCCCGCACCAGCGCGAGCACATCTTCGCTGACCTCGCCAAAACCATGTCCCGGCTCGGCTGGGTTCACGTTGTTGAGCAGCGAGAAGTGATTCAGCAAATCGTCCTGCTCAAACACCCACGACGAGCGCAGCACCGTGACCGGCACGCTGTATTGAATCGCGTATTGCGCGGCCATCGTCTCTTCCATGACCTTGGAGAAGGCGTAGTAGCCCGGATAGGCCGTGAGGGGATGATTTTCGTCGATGGGGATCGGCTGCGGATAAAACCAGATGCCCTGCGCCGCATCGCCGCCGAAGAGGATGAACTGCTTCACGCTCTCGCGACGGCAGGCTTCCAGGATGTTGAAAGTGCCGCGCACACTCACGTCAAAGAAGGTGTCCGCATCCTCCTTCGTCGTGGCGAGCTGCACGACGATGTCCGCGCCGCGCACCGTTTCATCCACCGCCTGCGCATCCGTGATGCTGCCGGTCACCGAGGTGATATTCTCTCCCGCCACCGGCGTGCGATGCACGAGCGCCCTCACCGCAAAACCGCGCCGGGCCAGAACCGCCAGCGCGTGACGTCCGAGCTTTCCGCTGGCTCCAAAAATGGCGACAGTCTTTTTCATGTGACAGGTACAACGCCACTTGAAGCTTCAAAATATTGGCCGGGAGCGTCAACCTTTGGTATTTTCCGGCCATGAACGAACAACGCCGGGCGCAGCAGTTTCAGCAGGCATTTCTCAAACGCATGGGCGGCGGGCTTCAGCTCTCCGCGCTCTTCGCCACGTTGCCGATGATCGCCTTCCTGGCCAAAGACAAACAAAGCCGCTTCGTCAGTGCCAATGCCCGCACGCTGCGAATCTTCAATCTGGAACACGAGTGGCAGATGCTCGGCAAGATGGATCGCGACTTCTTTCCTCGAGAGCTTGCCGCCAGTTTCGTGGACGAGGACCGGCGCGTCATGCTCACGGGCAAGATGCGCACTTATTACTCGCAGATGGTGCCGGACATCAGCGGACCGTTGAACTGGTATGTTGTCTCCGTCTCGCCGTTGCGAGACGTGCGTGGACACATCTGCGGCGTCGCTCTCGTGCTCTACGACATACACGAGGTCGGCGGTGTGGCGCAGCCCTTCCAGCAACTCGAGCCAGCTCTCCGCCACCTGCACACGCGATTTCGCGAGACCATCGAGACGAAGCAACTCGCCGCGCTCACGCATCTGTCGGAGCGGCAGTTCACCCGCCTCTTCCATAAGCTCCTCGGCGAGCCACCGATGCGCTACCTGATCCGCCAGCGCATCCGTGCTGCGTGCCAGGATCTCATCGCCACCAATCACACCGCAGGAGCCATCGCGCTCGAATGCGGTTTCTACGATCAGAGTGCTTTCACCCGCGCCTTCCGCGCCCAGACCGGCCTGACGCCCACCACGTATCGTCAGCACCACTTGGATGGACTGACCTCGGGCGAATTGTGATCAGTTCTTCGCTCGCTCCAAAGCCGCCGCGATTTCGCGCTCGATCACAGACAGTGGATTGAGCAATGCGAGCGGATCTTCCACCGGAGTGACTTCATTGGTCTGCGGATTCCAGTTCACGGGTCCAAAGCGGCAGGGCGCGGGATTGCCGGTGAGAATGTGCATGCCAGCGTCATCCTTGTCGAAGTGCCAGAACTCGAAGGGGAAATGAATGAAGCCGTGCTTCTCCATCATCGCGCAGATCTCCAGCCGTGTGGCGACATGCTCGGGTGCGACGAAGGGCGAGCGCATGGGCGTGCATTCGCTCATTTCGAGATACGGATAACCGCGCCAGACCTCGGTGCCGTCATCGCGGCGGAACACCGAGATGTCGATGGCGGAGCCGGACATGTGCGCGCCGATCTTGGGCATGTTCGCCGTCAGCACGATGGCGCGGCGGAACATCATCTCCGGCGTCGGAATCTGGCCACCAAGCTCCCACATCGTCTTTTTGAGCACGGTGTCGAAGACAGACGGCTTGCGCACGAGCTGTCGTTGCATTTCCAGTGAGCGAAAGCCGTCCTCGATCTTCAGAATCCAGCCACGTTCGTTCATTTCGCGACCGATGGTGATGACATCGCGCACCAGGCTCTCGCGCAGGAAGTAAACGCGATCCAGATCGCCCGCGATCTTGCTGGTGGAGAACAGCATCTCCACATTCGCGGCGGCAGCGGCGTCAGGAATGGAGGCGAAGCGCTCGCCGCATTCGTTCACGGGGAACTCGATGAGCTTCTGCACGATGGCGTAGCCTTGTTCCATCTGTTCGGCCCAGTAGGCGCGGCGGGCGGCTTCGTCGTTGTTCATGGCGGTCATTGAGCAGGTTTGCGCACGGCGATGGCCTCGACCTCGTATTTGAGCGAGGGCGGCAGGCAGTTGGTGATGGTGGTGCGAGCAGGCGACGGCTGCGGGAAGTATTCGCGGTAAAGTTGGTTGTAGAGCGCCACGTCCTCGGCATCGCGGACGTAATTTCGTGTCTGCACGACATGTGCGAGGTCGCTGCCTGCGGCTTCGAGCACTTTGCGCACGTTCTCAATGCTGCGGCGGAACTCGCCTTCAAACGTGTCGCTGACGATGTTGCCCTGCTGATCCACCGAGGCCTGGCCGGAGACGAAAATCAGATCACCCACCACCACGCAGGGGCTGAAGGGCAGATGGGAGGTGGGTGTGTCGGGATGTTGGGGATAGGAGACGAGCGGATGTGTCATGGTCGAGCGAAGATGAACGCTCCCACTCCCGCCACTTCATCACGCGATCAGCTCAGGAATCGCACGCCCATTCTCCACGATGTGTACCGGACGACCGTTCAGGTCGTTGAGCGTGACCTTGCCGTAGTCGATGCCGAGATGGTGATAAATGGTGGCGAGGAAGTCGCTGGCATTGCAGGGGCGCTCGACCACGTCTTCGCCGCGTTTGTCGCTGGCACCGATGATGCCGCCGGTCTGGATGCCGCCGCCGGCCCAGATATTCGTGAAGGCGCGCGGCCAATGGTCGCGGCCCGGTTGCAGCGTGCCGGTGGGGCCGCTGGCATCGCCCGCGCCAGTGCTGCGGTCGAAGCTGATCTTTGGCGTGCGCCCAAACTCGCCCGTGACGACGACGAGCACCTTCTTGTCGAGTCCACGCGCGTAGATGTCCTCGATGAGCGCGGACACGCAGCGGTCGTAGGTTGGCATGCGGAAACGCAGCGCTTCAAACTGATGCTGATTCACCGCATGGTCGTCCCAGTTGTTCACGCGGCCACAGAGCGGGCCGCTGAGACTGCTGGTGATGATTTCGACACCCGATTCGACGAGACGACGCGCCAGCAGCAACTGCTGGCCCCAGCGATTGCGTCCATAGCGATCACGGACGGCCGGATCTTCCTTGCTGAGGTCAAAGGCGTCACGCGTCTGCGGATTCGTGAGCAGCGTGGCGGCCTGAGATTCAAACTCATCGAGCGCGCCGAGTTCGCCTTCGCGGTCAAACGCACGCTCCATTTTGTCGAGACTCTTGCGGAGCACGATGCGGTCGCTGAGGCGACGATTTTCCGACTCGTCGGCCAGTCCGATGTTCGGCACCTGGAAGTTCGGGCGATTCGGATCATCGCTCACCGCGAAGGGCGCGTAGGCATCGCCGAGATAAGCGGGGCTGGAGTATTCTCCCGACGCCGCAGGCACGCCGATGTAGTTCGGCAGCGGGTTGGTGCGTCCGCCCTCCTTCGCACGCAGGTAATGCACCACCGACATCCAGTCGGGCAGGCGCGGCTTCGGTTTGTCGCGCGTATCGGTGTCGCCGGAGAACATCTGCATGGTTCCCGCCGGATGTCCGCCTGCGGATTGATTCATCGAGCGAACCAAGGTGAACTTGTCCGCGATCTTCGCGTTCATCGGCAGCAGCTCGGTGAAATGCGTGCCCGGCACCTTCGTGCTGATCGTCTTGAAAGGACCACGATACTCGCTGCTCGCGTCCGGCTTTGGATCGTAGGTGTCGATGTGCGATTGCCCGCCCGGCAGCCAGACCATGATGATGGATTTCCGCTCACTCTTCGGCAGGGCCGCGTTTGCCGCGCGCAGTTTGAGCAGGCTCGGCCAGCTCAGCGTCGCCATGCCGGTCAGGCCGAACTGCATGAAGCTGCGGCGCGACAGTGGACCGGCGCAACGAACGATAGAAGGGGGCTGAATGATGGAGGACATGCGCTGAAACCTACGCTCGGCGATGCCCGAGTTTATCGGGCAATGCCTTGGCAAAGCTCATGCCATCAGCTCTGGAATCGGCCGGCCGTGATCGACAATGGGTGTCGGGCGGCCGTTGAAGTCCTTGATCGTGACCTTGGAGGCGTCGATGCCCAGATGGTGATAGATCGTCGCCAGGAAATCCCCCGCACTGTATGGCCGCTCGATCACGTCCTCCCCGCGCTTGTCCGTGGCGCCGATGACCGCACCCGTCTGGATGCCGCCACCAGCCCAGATGTTGGAAAATGCGCGCGGCCAGTGGTCGCGGCCCGGTTGCAGCGTGCCCGCCGGTCCGCTGGCATCTCCCGCGCCCGTGCTGCGATCAAAAGTGATCTTCGGTGTGCGGCCAAACTCACCGGTGACGACGACGAGCACGCGTTTGTCGAGACCACGCGCATAAATGTCCTCAATGAGCGCAGACACCGCCTGATCGTAGTTCCCCATGCGAAAACGCAGCGCCTCAAAGATGTGATGATCCACCGCGTGATCGTCCCAAACCTGCGTGCGTCCGCATAGAGGACCATGCAGGCTGCTAGTGATGATCTCCACACCCGACTCGACGAGACGACGCGCCAGCAGCAACTGCTGCCCCCAGCGATTCCGCCCGTAGCGATCCCGCGTCCGTGCGTCTTCCTTGCTCAGGTCAAAGGCATCGCGCGTCTGCGAATTCGTGAGCAGCGACATCGCCTGGGACTCAAACTGATCGAGCGCACCGAGTTCGCCCTCGCGATCAAAGGCACGTTCCATCTTGTCGAGGCTCCGACGCAGGGCGACACGGTCGCTGAGCCGCCGCGTCTCCGCCTCATCCGGCAGGCCGATGTTCGGCACCTCAAAGTTCGGGCGGTTCGGATCCTCGCTCACCGAGAACGGCGCATAAGATTCGCCCAGATACGCAGGGCCGCAGTAGGACGCGTTGATCGGATTGACGCTGACATAGTTTGGCAACGCCTCGGGACGCTGCGGATCTTTGGAGCGCAAGTAGTGCGCCACCGACATCCAGTCCGGCAGTCGCGGGGCAGGCTTGTCGCGCGTGTCGGGATCGCCCGAAAGCATTTGCAGAGTTCCCGCCGGATGCCCGCCCGCCGTTTGATTCATCGAGCGCAGCACCGTGAACTTGTCTGCGATCTTCGCCTGCATCGGCATCAACTCCGTGAAGCGCGTGCCCGGCACCTTGGTGGAGATCGTCTTGAACGGCCCACGATACTCGCTGCTCGCGTCCGGCTTCGGATCATAGGTGTCGATGTGCGACTGCCCGCCCGGCAGAAACACCATGATCACCGCCGTGCGCTCGCTCCTCGGCTTCAGCGCATTCTCCGCACGCAGCTTCATCAAACCCGGCCAGCTCAATGTCGCCAGCCCCGTCAACCCGAAGTCCATGAACCCACGCCGCGACATCGGACCGGCGCAACGAATCTGGGAGGGTGGCTGAATGAGGGAGGACAAGCGTCGAAACCTACGAGTGCAAACGTCGTGGTTTATCGACAGGGGAGCAGCAGGTAGGCGCAATCTGGAGTTCGCGAACGGATTGGGCTGACTGTCAGTTTTGAGATCATAGAAAGGACTCAAATCCTGTTGTCGGGCCAAGACCGTCCGCGCCCTATTTCAGAGTCGCTAGCTGAGCGCTTGACTCGTAGTTTAACTCCGAGTAGTCAGTCCCAAGTGAAACTCCAAGAAGGCCAGTCATTTCTCTCGCTCTATCTCGATCCGGGTTCGGTGGAATACGCCGAAGGCGGGGCGGGAGGGGATGAAAAATGGCTGCGTGAAACCAAAAAACTCGGTCAGGTTCCCACTCCCGCACTTGTGGCCGCGCTGATGGCTCGGTGGGTGATGTCGGCGCGTCCGGATGCCGTGCTTGATCCCGCGGCAGGTCTTGGTGTGCTTTTGGATGCCTGCGCTCGTGCGGATCGCGATGTCAAACTTGTCGGTGTGGAGATGGATGCCGCAACTTTCTGCCAAGCCAAGCAGGCAGCTCCGCAAGGCACCAAGCTTATCCTCGCTGATTATTTGTTTTCAGAGTCTGGGGCATTCGCAGGCATTATCGCCAATCCTCCTTATGTGAAGTCGCAGCGCATGGCCTACTCGGAAGCGCAGTGGCGTTACTTTGATGAACGTTTTGGCGGTCGCATTGACCGTCTGACTAATCTCTATGCCTTGTTTCTCCTGAAAATCTGGGACGACCTCGCCCCAGGTGGACGTGCTGCAGTCCTGATTCCGGCAGAGTTCATGAACGCCAATTTTGGCACCGAAATCAAAGAGCGCCTGGTGAGGGACATCAAGCCGCGTGGAGTGATTGTGTTCGCGCCAGAATTGAACCTCTTCGACGATGCGCTAACGACAAGTTCCATTCTCTTTCTGGAACGCAGCGCAGTAAGCACCTGTCCAATTCGAGCGGTCAAAGCGTCTGTTGTAAGCGAGGCTGAGACTTTTGTGGACTCGCTCCTCTCTGGAGAAGCTATGCCTGTTTTGTTAAAAGAGCACGATCTCCGCGATTTCGAGCCGCAGGCCAAATGGCTGAACATTCTTCTCCGAAAGGAGACCACCGATCACGTTCGACATCTCGACAGTCGCATCGGCGACTACTTTTCGTGTCGTCGTGGCATCGCGACAGGAGCGAACGATTTCTTCTGCCTTAACAAAACCTTGCTGAGCGATCACAAGCTTACGGATGAGCACATCGAGCCATGCGTGACGAAGGCTACTGATGTCCGTGGTATTGTCTTCACGGCGGAAAAGCTGGGGCAGCTCACTGCTTCGGATCGTCGGGCCTATTTGCTGAATCCGCGTTCCAACGGGACCGAACTGGATGCCTACCTCCGCGTTGCCGAGCTTCAGGACATCCCTCAGCGGCATTTGCCGAGCCATCGCCCCGTCTGGTATCGACCGGAGAA
>DAORHS010000096.1:0-10203 GCA_035438165.1 Prosthecobacter sp. | reverse complement strand
CCGCCACCGCCCTGCCGGCCTCGACGACGAGCCGGATGCGGGCGCGGAGGTCGAAGTTCCGACGGCGTGCCTCGGCGAGCAAAGAATCGAGCACCGGCGGCGGATTGAGCACGAGGTTCTCCATCTTCAACTCGAGCGGATGCTCGGCTTTCTCGCCGAGAAGCTGATTGAGCTCGAAGCGCGCGGCTTCGAGTTCATTGCGCGCCAGCGTGGCTTCGGAACCGAGCGTGAGAGCGCTGGCCTGGATGATGCGCGCCTCCAGACGCGGCGCCGCGCCGGCGGGATCACGCTGGAGAAGCACGTCGGCGAGCGACTTGAAACGCTTTGCCACCTCCTCAGCCGCATGTGTCTTCTCCTGCGCGGCGAGCATCTTCCAGGAGATCGTGCGCACACGCGCTTCGAGCGCGGCCCGGAACTGCTCCAGACCGAGCTGGGCGAGCTCGATGTCTTTTTGCGCGATCGCTTTGCGCAGCGAGAGGCGGCCGGGCCACTCGAAGGTCTGCGTGAGCTGAACCGCCCAGGTGGGACCGTTGGTGAGGTCGTTGGTGGCGAGATCGCGCACCCGCCAGTTGCCGACACCGGTCATGAGGTCGGGATTCTGGATTTCACCCGCCTTGGTTCTGCCACCCTGCGCGACACCGATCTGCGCCTCGTAATAACGAAGCTCGGGATGCGTGGCGAGGGCTTTGAGGATGAGTGAATGAACGGTGACCGGTTCGGCGAAGCAGGCGACCGGTTGGAGAAGGATGACAGATAGACAGAAGAGAAAGAATTTGGGATGCATGACGCGTTGAGTTTTGAAAATGGGATGAACCGCTGACGACCGTCGTGCGCTCGACGGCGCATGGACGGTCCGTTGCCCCGCTTCGGGGCCTGAGTGGTTCCCAAACTCAACAGAGCATGATCGTCTTCCCGGCCTTCAAGGCGAGGACGGAGGACCATGCGGGCGCATGCACGTTCTTGATCGAACCCACCGCACAAGGCACGAAACGACGTGCCAAAATGAAGGGTGCGTCGGAGGGGCGCAGATGCACCACCGCCTGATGGATCAGCGCATCACGTTGCACCCGGGAGATTACATCCACGGACTTGAAGGCCAGGATGTGATCGTTCCCGCCGAAAGCGGGCGGCACCGCAAACACCATCAGCATCCCGCAGAGCAGATCGTGATCGGCGTGCTCGTTCACCACGCTCTCATGTGAAAGCACCACGGTCAGCTCACCGCTGGTGGAGGCGCCCACCTTCACCCGATGACCACCGTCAAACTGGGCGGCGGCGAGGCAAAGGGCCGGCGCCACCCCCTGGCCCGACAACAGCCACCCCAGCAACAGGAACAGATGAACGATCCGCTTCAGCGGATGGCGTTCATGGAAGTGCTGGATGAGGGACATGACGGAAATGAGATACGCGGATGTTGCAGCGGACTTGCCTGGTCTTCAAGAAACCGTTCTGGTCGCCGGACGACCGGGGTTGGGGGGAACCGGAAACGTTTCGTCGTGAACAACAAGGCAAGGAAGCCTACTCAAGTTTGCGCAAGGAAGGATCGCTGAAAGCCTCGCCGATCACGGCGCCGTCTTTGATGACCTTCACCACGTAGCCGTGGTAGCGATGGCCGCTTTCGGGCACCCGTTTGTAACTGGCGCGCCTGCTGGTGCCGTTGCGTTCGGAGTGCTGCGGGGTCCATTTGAACTGCACTTTGGACGTGGTCACGTCGGTGTAGCGCCCGGAAGCCTCCACGGAGAAGCGCTCGATGCCGGACTTTTCCTCCACCACACCATCGGTGCCGCGCTTGAGGTCGTCGGCATAGAGTGTCCACTGGAGTTCCAGCCCCGCGAGATTCTCAGACGAGGAGTTGGTGACTCGCACCGTCAGCCAGCGGGCACGGGTCTCTTCCACGGCCTTGCGGTCGGTGGTCTGGTTCTCGGTTCCGACATGGATTTGGAGGGACACATTGGGAGTTCCGGCGATCAAGGAGCCGGTCAAAAGCAGACTGCAAACAAGCGAAATAGAAAGTTTCATAAAACAGGATTGAGGCAAGGACATGGACCTCCCGGAAAAAGGGCATGAATCCATCGAAGGCGGACGGGAGATCCTGGTTTGCCGCAACGATGGCGCGAGGGACCAGTCCAGCCTCAACAGCGCTCAACGCAGAGACGCCGGTGCAAACGTACGCCTGAACGCTCCTGCCACATGGCTGGATTCGCCATCAACAGGAGCATGGCTGGCTTGCAGGCAGCGACTTCCATCACCGCATTCCAGACATCCGTGAGAGCCAGATCGTCCTCATGAACGGCAGGACTGAAACCCTGCCCCTGCTCGGCGTCGTCCATGATGCAGAGTGCATGCGGCTGATCCTTGTCTCCCACCATGACCGGAGCGGCACAGGCTTCCGCGCTCACGTTGATCGTGAGGAAGAAAGCGAGGATGAAGGCCTGCCAGTTCATGCGTGAGATAACGTCCGCAACAAACGTCGCGCTTTGCGGC
The DNA here is from genome assembly GCA_035438165.1 of Prosthecobacter sp. Taxonomy (GTDB): domain Bacteria; phylum Verrucomicrobiota; class Verrucomicrobiia; order Verrucomicrobiales; family Verrucomicrobiaceae; genus Prosthecobacter. Next base: position 7,719 of record DAORHS010000096.1, on the reverse strand, counting down.
ATTTATCTCCTTTCTTGCGCAGGCCGGGTCAGGCGCGCTGGGCGAGCTTGCGTTTCAGCTTGCGCAAAAGGTCCGGATTTCCTTCCAGTTCCTCCATCAGCAGAGTCAGCACGTCGAGCGTCTGCCGACTGATGTGATGCTCCATGCCTTCGACATCTTCATGCACCGTCTCCGGATCCAGGCCAAACCCGGCCAGCAGACGCGTGAGGACTTCATGCCTGCGGGCGATCTCAAGGCCGATCCTTCGGCCCGCATCCGTCAGAACCACGCCCCGATAACGCTCGTAAACGACAAAGCCCTCGGCATCGAGCTTCTGGATCATGTTCGTCACGCTGGCCTGCGAAATCCCCAGGTTCTTGGCGATGTCCACCACACGGGCATACCCCTTCCCTTCGATCAGATTGTGAATCTGCTCCAGATAATCCTCGATGGCAGGTGAATGGACATGCGCGGTGGTCTCTTGGCGCTTGGCAGGCATGGGCTCAGGAGTAGCCAGAACCAGGCTGCGGCAAAGGGGAAACTCCCGGCGCGGGAAATAAAAGTTAGCCCGGACTAAAACTTCTTCTTGCCCATCAGCCTGACTTGATGTTTTTAGCCCGGACTAATTTTATCATGCGAGCCCATCTTTTGTCATCCAGCCTTCTGTTTGCCTGCCAGGCCGTCTTTGGCGCCGAACCCGTGCGCCCCATGAGCACCGACCGCCCGGACACCACCGAGTCCGGCTACACGGTGCCCGCCGGGATGTTCCAGGTGGAGATGAGCTTCTTCGATTACAGCCGCGACGCTGATGCCATCCAGGGAACCTCCTCCGACATCTGGCTCTACGGCCAGGTGAACCTCAAGGCCGGCCTGACACGCAGCACCGACCTCCAGGTGATTGTGAACAGCCATGCTGTCGCAGGCGAGTCCGAGCGCGGCGACCGCACGAGCACCACGGGCTTTGGAGACATCACCGTGCGTTTGAAACAGAACCTGTTTGGGAATGACTCCGGTCCGGCGGCGCTGGCGCTCATGCCCTACATCACCATTCCCACCCATACCAAGGTCAGTGACGAGTCGTGGGCCGGGGGGCTCATCATTCCTCTCTCAGTCACTCTGACGGACCGGATGGTCCTTGGTCTGATGATTGAGGGAGACATCGTTCACGACATGGACTCAAACGGCTACGACCTCGAATGGTTGCACTCCGCCACTCTGGGCTTCAGCCTGACCGAAAAACTCGGCCTGTATGTCGAACTTGTCGGCATCGCCGGCCAGGACGCGAAGTATCTGGGCATCTTTGACGCCGGGCTGACCTTCACCGTCACCGATTCGCTCATCTTCGACGCGGGCGTTCGTATTGGCATGAACCGACCCGCGCCGGACTTCGGCGTGTTCAGCGGCGTGAGCTTTCGCTTTTGATCTTCCATGAAACAACTCCCCTTACTCCTCATCCTCTGCGCCTCCCTGATTTCCTGCGGCCCGTCGGCCGAAAAAAAGAAAACAGGCCCGAAGCGCATCCTGACCACGTTCACCATCATCCAGGACATCGCGCAGAATGTCGCGGGCACGGCGGCCATTGTGGAATCCATCACCAAGCCGGGCGCGGAGATTCACGATTATGAACCGACACCGCTGGACCTGGTGAAGGCGCAGGACGCTGATCTCGTGCTGTGGAACGGACTCGGGCTGGAGCGCTGGTTTGAAAAATTCCTCCAGCAGGTGAAGGACGTGCCGAGCGTGGTGCTGATCGAAGGTATCGAGCCGATGGGCATCGGCGAGGGGCCGTACACGGGCAAGCCGAACCCGCACTCATGGATGTCGCCCGCGAACGCCGTCATCTATGTCGAAAACATCCGCAAAGCCTTGGTGAAGCTCGACCCCGCCAACGAGGCCACCTACACGAAAAACGCCGCCGCCTACACCGCCGAACTCCGCGCCGTGGATGAACCCGTGCGCAAGAAGCTGGAGGCCATTCCTGCGGACCAGCGCTGGCTCGTGAGCTGCGAAGGCGCCTTTTCCTATCTGACGCGCAACTACGCCATGAAGGAGCTTTACCTCTGGCCCATCAATGCCGACCAGGAAGGCACGCCGCAGCAGGTGCAGAAGGTCGTGGACACCGTGCGGGCAAACAAAATCCCGGTCGTGTTCTCGGAAAGCACCATTAGCGACAAGGCCATGCTGCAGGTGGCGAAGGAAACCGGTGCGCGCTACGGTGGCGTGCTGTATGTGGACTCGCTCACCAGCGACGACGGCCCCGCACCGACGTATCTGAAGCTTCTGCAATACAACGCCGACACCATCGTGAAGGCGTTCGCCAATCCCTGACAATGCACGACACCGCCCCGCCGCTCTCCATTGAAGTCGCCGATGTCACCGTGGCGTACACCAACGGTCACGTCGCGCTGCGGGACGCCTCATTCACGCTCGGAGCTGGCACCATCTGCGCGCTGGTCGGCGTCAATGGCAGCGGCAAGAGCACGTTGTTTAAAGCCATCATGGGCTTCCTGCGCCCGGCGAAAGGCAGCGTGTGCATTGCGGGGCTCACAGTCGAAGCATCGAGAAAGCGCAAACTCGTCGCCTATGTGCCGCAGAGCGAGGAGGTGGACTGGACTTTCCCGGTTAGCGTCTGGGACGTGGTGATGATGGGCCGCTACGGCCACATGAACTTCATGCGCATCCCACGTGCCGAGGACAAACGCATCGCGCAGGAATGCCTCGAACGCGTGGGCATGAGCGACTTCACAGACCGCCAGATCGGCGAACTCTCCGGCGGGCAGAAGAAACGCGTCTTCCTTGCCCGTGCCCTGGCGCAACGCGGCCGCATCATGCTGCTGGACGAACCATTCACCGGCGTGGATGTGCAGACGGAGTCCGCCATCATCGAACTGCTGCGCGACTTGCGTGAAGAAGGCCACATCATCCTCGTTTCCACCCACAACCTCGGCAGCGTGCCCGAGTTCTGCGATCAAGTCGTGCTCGTCAACCGCACCGTGCTCGCCTTCGGGCCCACCGAGCAGGTCTTCACGGAAGACAACCTCTCCCGCGCCTTCGGCGGCGTGCTGCGGCAGTTCCGTTTCGAGCAGTCCACCATCCAGGAGCACGACGGCCGCACCGTGAAACTGCTCACCGACGACGAACGCCCGCTGGTCTTCGGCAAGGACGGTCATCTCGAATACACCGACCGCCAGGGACGCGAGGAGCTGGTCAAAGTTCGGGCGAAGGAGGTGGGAGAGTGAGGAATGACGAATGTAGAATGCGGAATGAGGAATGCCGAAGCTCGGTGAATTCGTCATTCGAGCTTCGTCATTCGTTGATTCGCTTCGCTCAGCCCTTCGGGCCAGCCTTTGGCTGTCTGTCTCGCTACGCTCGGCTCGTCATTCGCCATTCTGGTTTCGTCATTTCATTCCCATGACCGACCTCCTCACCCCCTTCCACTACGAATACATGGTGAAAGCCATCCTCGTGAGCGGCCTCATCGGCGGCGTGTGCGCGTTTTTGTCCTGCTTCATCACACTGAAGGGCTGGTCGCTCATGGGAGACGCACTTTCGCATGCGGTGGTGCCCGGCGTCTCGCTGGCGTGGCTTCTTGGGCTGCCTTTTTCACTCGGCGCGTTCGTCGCGGGCATCCTGGCGGCCTTGGGCATGGGCTGGGTGAAAAACAACTCCCGCCTGCGCGAGGACGCGGTCATTGGCGTGGTCTTCACCAGTTTTTTCGCGCTCGGCCTGCTGATGCTCTCACTTTATCCGAGCAATCTCAACCTGCGCACGATCATCTTTGGCAACATCCTTGCCATCTCCGATCCCGACATCCTGCAGGTGCTCATCATCTCCGCCGTGTCGATCTTCGTGCTTGGTCTCAAATGGCGCGACCTGCTGCTCTACTGCTTTGATGAGAGCCATGCGCGCAGCATCGGCCTGAACACACGCTTTCTGCACTTCCTGCTGCTCGCCTTGCTCTCCGCCACGGCGGTGGCTGCGTTGCAAACCGTCGGCGCGTGCCTGGTCGTGGCCATGCTCGTCACACCGGGGGCCACGGCCTATCTATTGACCGATCGCTTTGGCAAAATGCTCGTCATTGCCACGATCACCGGCACGACGTGCGGCGTGGTGGGCGCGTATGCCAGCTACTTCCTGAATGGCTCCACCGGCGGCTGCATCGTGGTTTTACAAACACTCGTCTTCCTCGTCGCGCTCGTGCTCGCACCCAAGCACGGTCTCCTCGCCGCACGCACTCAGCGCCGCGCCGCCGCCATGTCATGAACCTGCTCGCCCCCTTTCAATACGGCTTCATGCAGGAGGCGCTGCTCGTCGGCGCTCTCGTCGGGGCTGTGTGCGCGGTGCTGTCCTGCTACTTGGTTCTTAAAGGCTGGTCGCTCATGGGCGATGCCATCTCTCACGCGGTGCTGCCCGGTGTGGTCGCTGCCTACATGCTGGGGCTGCCGTTGGCCGTCGGCGCGTTTGCCTCCGGCCTGTTGTGTGCCACGGCCACCGGTTGGATCAAGTCAAACACGCGCATCAAGGAGGACACCGTCATGGGCATCGTCTTCACCGGTCTCTTCGCTCTCGGTCTTGTCATGTTCACCAAGGTCGAGACCGATGCGCACCTCAATCACATCCTGTTTGGCAACATCCTCGGCATCGAACGTGATGACATGATTCAGACCATTACGGCCTCGCTGCTGACGCTCACCGTCATCCTGTTCATGCGCAAAGACCTGCTGCTCTTCTGTTTCGACGCCGCCCATGCGCGCGCCATCGGCCTGAACACCAACCTGCTCTATTATGTGCTCCTGGGCTTGCTGGCGGCCACCATCGTCGCCTCGCTCCAGGCCGTTGGCATCATCCTCGTCGTGGCCATGCTCATCACCCCCGGCTGCACCGCCCGGCTGCTCACCGACCGCTTCGACCACATGCTCATGATCGCCGCCAGCTCCTCCGTGCTGGCAAGCTGCCTCGGTGTCTATGTCAGCTTCTTCATCAATGGCGCCACCGGTGCCTGCATCGTCCTCGCACAGGCGTGCTTGTTTGCGCTGGCGTTCGTCTTTGGCCCGAAGCAAGGCCTGATCGCCGCCCGCAGACGGCTGACTTGAGCCGTAATCACGGGAAAAAGGACTGGAAGCCGGTCGCTCATTCGTCATTCGACATTCCGCATTCGCCATTCAAACTCCGCCTCCACCTTCAAGCAGCTTTCCTCAACCATGCGCATCCTTTCCGGCCTTCAACCCAGCGGCAGACTCCATCTCGGCAATTTCTTCGGGATGATGAAGCCCGCGCTCAAATTGCAGCACGAGGGCGACGCCTACTACTTCATCGCCGACTACCATTCACTCACGTCCATCCATGACGGCAAGGCACTGCGCGGCTTCGTCCGCGAACTCGCCGTCGATTTCCTCGCCTGCGGCCTCGATCCCGACAAATGCGTTTTCTTCCGCCAGAGCGATGTGCCGGAGCACTGCGAGCTGGCCTGGATCCTCAGCACGATCACCCCGATGGGCCTGCTGGAGCGCTGCCACAGCTACAAGGACAAGATCGCCAACGGCATCAAGCCCTCCCACGGCCTCTTCGCCTATCCCGTGCTCATGGCGGCAGATATTTTGATGTACGACAGCGATGTCGTGCCCGTGGGCAAGGATCAGAAGCAGCACGTCGAAGTCACCCGCGACATCGCCATCAAGATGAACGAGACCTTTGGCGAAGGCCTCTTCAAACTGCCCAATCCGCGCATCCAGGAGGCCACCGCAGTCGTCCCCGGCCTCGACGGCCAGAAGATGAGCAAGAGCTACGACAACACCATCCCGCTGTTCGAAGAGCCGGGACCGCTCAAAAAGAAGATCATGGGCATCAAAACCGACTCCACGCCCGTCGAAGCCCCCAAGCCCGTCGAAGGAAGCAGCATCCTCGCCCTCTACAAACTCGTCGCCTCCGAAGCCGATTACGACACCATGGTCGCCGACCACCTCAACGGCGGTGTCGGCTACGGCGACTTCGAAAAGCGCCTCCTGCAAGGCGTCACCGACTACTTCGCCCCCTTCCGCGCCCGCCGCGATGAAATCCTCGCCGACCCAGGCTATGTGGACCAAGTCCTCGCCCAGGGAGCCGAAAAAGCCCGTGTCATCGCCCGCAAGACACTCAGCCGCGTGCGTGATGCGGTGGGCTTGGGCTGAGTTGCCCACCCAGCGTTCACTTGTTGATACTCCCCCTTCACGGCGAACTGGAGAGGTTTTTTGAGCACACGTCTCGAAGGCAATCGCGCAGCCAGCGATGCGCTGGATCAGCATCCATCCTTGGATGCCAGAGCAAGGAAACGGTGAACTCAGGAGTGGCGACAGGAAGCGGAAAACTATGCATGCCGACACGCAGGACTCCGGTGTGTCGCTCAGGGACACTGGCAATCAGGTCGGAGGCCCTTGCCAAAGCCAGCGCGGTCGAAAAGCCACCAACGGTTGTGACGATTTTCCGTTCCAGTCCGAGCGGCTCCAGAGCCTCGTCGATTGGCCCCATCTCGAGCCCCTGTCGCGAGATGAAAATGTGTCCGCAAGCTGCATAGCGGGCAGACGTGACCTTGCCTTTGCCCAGTGGATGTCCCATTCGCACAACACCCACAAAGCGATCTTTGAACAGTGCTTGCGCTCGCACCTCTGGACCGATCGTTTTCGCCACCACGCCGGTTTCCAGATCGACGCTGCCGTCACGAAGTGGCGTGCTGTCCTTGTTGGGCTTCAGCACAAAGCTCAGTCTGACACCGGGGGCGTCCTCGCCAACGCGGGCGATAAGAGCCGGCCCGAAGTTTTCCACAAAGCCTTCGCTGGTCCGAAGCGTGAACGTTCGTGCAAGCTGTTTAAGGTCGAGCTTCTTCGCAGGGCGTAAAACGCTCTCCGCATCCTTCACAAGCTGACTGACCTGCTCCCGGAGTTCGATGGCCCGGGGAGTGGGAACCAGGCTGCGGCCGGCCCTGACCAGCAGTGGATCGCCCGTCGTCTCACGCAGTCTCGCCAGCGCCCGGCTCATGGCCGACGAGCTGAGCCGCAAGCGCTGGGCAGCTCGCGCAACGCTGCTTTCCGCGAGCAGCACATCAAGAGTGACAAGCAGGTTGAGATCGGGCCTCGACATGGAGGGATGGTATCGAGGTGTGGCGTCAGATGCAATGATACAGTGCAAACGGTGCGTCTTCCGCCATGCCAGCCGCAGGACTATGACGGTGGCCATGTTGAAAACCATCATAGCTGAACGAGATCAATTAGTAGCTGGAAGCCACAAAAGAATGCCATCTACGAGGTGGGCACTGGCGAGCCTGTCGCTCTCCATGTTGCTGTCCTCGCTGGGCACCAGCATCGCCAATGTCGCGCTGCCAACCTTGGCACAGACATTTTCCGCCTCCTTCCAGGAGGTTCAGTGGATCGTCCTCGCCTATCTCCTCGCTGTCACCACCTTGATCGTAAGTGTCGGACGGCTCGGGGACATCCTGGGCCGCCGACGCCTGCTGCTGAGCGGGATCTTCCTGCTCACGGCGGCCTCGGTCCTCTGCGGTTTCGCTTCCACACTCTGGCTGCTGACCGCCGCCCGTGCAGTGCAGGGTCTCGGAGCCGCCATCATGATGGCCCTCACCATGGCCTTTGTTGGGGATACGGTGCCAAAGGCCAGGACCGGCAGCGCCATGGGGCTGCTCGGAACGATGTCCGCGGTTGGCACAGCTCTCGGCCCATCACTCGGCGGCGTTTTGATCGCCGGATTGAGTTG
>DAORHS010000095.1:0-10226 GCA_035438165.1 Prosthecobacter sp. | reverse complement strand
GGCCAGCAACAGCGGCTTCTGGCTCATTCACTCCACACCGAAGTTTATTCTGCCGGAGCAGTTCGTGTTTCCAGCAACGGGGATGGAGATGGCACAGACATTTCTCTGCGTTTCACTTCCAGACGCCGCCACGGCCCTGAAGATCGCGCAGCAGATGTACACCTGCCAGCAGCCGAATGTGTATGCCGCCTCGTCCCTGCCCAAGGCGCTTGAGGGACAGGCACAGGACTGCCGTGTGCTGCTGATGAACGACAAAATCTCCCCCGAGCCGAAGTCCGACGATCTCATGCGCATCATCCTGCCTTTCACCTCGCGTGGCGGGCAGAAATTTCAGGCCATCGCCAAAAACAAACATTTTGGGCAGGACCAGAAGCCGAAGCTCGACTTCTACAACGATCTCGTGGCCCCCGCTCTGGGTGCCAATCTTGATGTGGAGACCTGGGAGCACGATCCCACGCCGAATCCAACGGACAAGTTCAGCACGCACAAGGTGGTGGGCATGAGATCGGTCAATCTGGGCAGGCTTGGCAGCAAGATCTCGTGGTCTGAGGAGAATGATCATGGCAAGCTTGCCATCTCAGCGCCGACCGAGAAGGTGCATTGGGTTTGCGTCGGCGACATCAATTTTACCCTCGCCCAGGAGAATCGCGGCGGCGGCACGCTGGCCTTTGTTTGTGACCCGCTCTGGCAGGAGTTGAACGCGATTCTTTCGACGACGGCAGAACCTGGTGCCAAGCAGCCCGCAGCACCAAAAAAATGAAGACGCCACGTCTCGGGGTCGTCATGGACCCGATCGAAACGATCCTGCCGAAGAAGGACTCGACGCTGGCCATGCTGCTTGCCGCGCAAAAACGCGGCTGGTCTGTGGCGGGCATGGATGTGGGCGATCTGCGTCTGAGAGATGGCCGGGCGGAGGCCACCATGCGCACGCTGCAGGTCTTTGATGACACCCAACACTGGTTTGAAGCCGGGGAGGGCGTGGATGGCCGTTTGGGTGATCTGGACATCGTTCTGATGCGCAAAGACCCGCCGTTCAACCTCGAGTACATCGCCGCGACTTACGTGCTGGAGCGGGCGGAGGAGGAAGGCGTGCTGGTGGTGAACCGCCCGCGTTCATTGCGTGACGCGAACGAGAAAATCTTCGCCTCCTGGTTCCCGCAGTGCTGTCCGCCGACGTTGATCACCTGCTCCATGCCAGCGCTGAGGTCGTTCCATGCCGAGCACGGCCACATTGTGGTGAAACCGATCGACCTGATGGGCGGGCGCTCCGTATTCGTCGTTCCTCCGGGTGATATGAACGCCAATGTGATCTTTGAGGAAGTCACAGCCCGTGGCAGGCGCTTCGTTCAGGCACAAGCCTATATTTCCGAGATTGCCGTGACAGGGGACAAGCGCATCCTGCTCATCGACGGTGAACCGGTGCCGCACGTGCTGGCGCGCATGCCCGCCGAGGGCGAGGCGCGGGCGAACATGGCGGCAGGAGGCAGGGCGGTGGGCGCGGCGCTCACCGAGCGGGATCGCTGGATCTGCCAGCAGATCGGCCCGGCGCTGCGCGAACGTGGCCTGACCTTTGTGGGCATTGATGTGATCGGCGACTGGCTGACCGAGGTCAATGTCACGAGTCCGACGGGGATCCGGGAACTGGACAAGGTTTTCGATTTGGACGTGGCTTCCACGCTGCTCGATGTGATCGAGCGAAAATGGCATGCGGCAAAACGCTGATTGACGGCGTCGGTTCCAAATGGGCTAATGGGCGCATGGCCACTGTAAATTATGCATTGGGGAAGGTCGATGACATCTCGCCGCTGTACCCACCAGTTGATCAGCTCGACCCGGCGGTCGGTTTGAAGAATGATTGCGAGTTGATCGGGCATTACACGCTGAGTTCGCTCACGCTCGATGGCTTTGAGGATCCAACCTGCAAGGTGACGAAAGCCGACGATGCCTATCAACTGGAAATCGGAGCGTCTGCCGATGCGCAGGCGCTGCAAGACTTCGCGCAGCGGCACTCTGCAATGATGAGCCCTCAAATCGGCGGCAAGGCGCTCGCAGGCATGAGGCTGATGCAGGACTTGGGCGTGTGGAATCCCATGTCAGGTTTTCCGGTCAACAACAGTCCCACGGACGGTGTGTGCCAATGGAACACCTTCCTGCCGCTGGGCATGGGCATTCTCAATCACAAGGCGTTGATGCTGCTGCACTATCCGCCCTGGCAGGCGTTGCGTGAGGCCAGCTACCTGAACAACATGACACTGCAACGCTGGGTGCGTCTGCTCGCGGCCGCAGGCATCTCCGACGAGGAATCACGGTGCTACAAGACGATCATGGATGTGAACCCCGTCGCCGCACCGGGATCCGGTCAGAGCGAGTATGCCAACGACTACTTTCCGATCATGATGTCATCCGCGTTCTTCGACTCGGGTGACGGACGCGATTACATCCGCTCGATGATGGAGCTGCTGCTGAACCCGCCCCATGCCGAGGGCGGCAAGTTCACGTTGCCGCTGGTTGTCGGCGGTTCGCCGCTCTACGACCCGCAGGCACCCGGCTGGCTGCGGGTGGCGTTCAAGGAGTCGATGCCCAAGGACAGTCATGGCATCCCGCAGGCGAATGTGATGCAGGTGGGAACCCTGCGCATCCGCCCGGACAGCAAGCGCGAGACGCCCTACATGATCGTGAATCACATGATCGCGGCGGGTGTCACCTGGCAGTGCACCAGTGATGCGTCCAGGATTCCCGACATTCGCCAGTATGAGGCGCAGGACCTCGTGGCGGCCACGTTCCTGACCGAGTATGCCAGAAACCCGGACATCGATCCGCAGTGCGCGAAGGCGGCCGCCTGCCTGCGCTGGTATGGCAATCCTGAAGGCACAGGGGTGCCGGCCCCGCCTGATGCACGCGACAAACTGACGATGTGCGCACTGGCGCAGATGGACCAGTTTTTCACGCCCACACCGCTGCCACACCCCACCTACACGATGGAGCAGGCGCTGCAGCGGTGCGCGGAAACAGCGGCGGCGGGGAATCCATGCGCCGCATGCATCGCCCCTCCGTCCAAGCAGAACTGAGGTTCTTCAGCTCTGTTTTTTCATCTTCTTTTCGAGGGCGACCAGATTCCCGTGAAGTTGTTTGAGCGTCGCGGACTTGCCCATGATGTCGTCGGTGATTTTTTTGGTCTGGGCTGCGGGAAGTTTTGCAGTGAGCGTCGAGATAAGATGCGGTGCCATGGCCTGATGGAGGCCGTTGAGCGGGATGTCACCGTTGGAAACGCCGCTGCGAGGATTGTCTTTGTCATAGGGCGGGGTAATTTTCACCGGCTTCTGACGTGCCACGGACTCAAGCAGCACACCTTCAAAGGTGGGCGCCTGTTTGATGCGGTCGCCGAGGCCCCAGTGGGAAGGCGGAACGCCGAACCAGTCGAGCAGCGTGGCCAGAATGGAGGTGGCATCGTAAGCCACGCCGGTTTCCGAACGGAACACCGTCTTTTCCTGGATAAGCGGTGAAACGAGAACGGTGGGAATGCGCACCCCCATGAGGTCGAAGTTGAAACCGTCGGCGCAATCATTGGGATATGGCTTCTCGGCATAAGGCGGGGGAACGTGGTCGTAGATGCCGCCATGCTCGTCGAAGGTGATGACGAGCAGGGTTTCCTCCCATGCGGGGCCGCTCTGCAAGGCCTCGAAGATTTCCAGCAGATGCTGCTCTCCCGGCACCAGATCGCCGCCCGGGTGGTAGGAAGTGGTGCCCTGTGGAGCGATCCAGCGTGGCTCCAGGTAGCAAAAGGCGGGGAGCGTACCGGCCTTTGCCTCCGCCAGGAACTGCTCGATCGGCGCCAGATGCTGGGTGGGTTGATTGGGGTGCGCCGCCACATCCGCATCGATGGTGGGAACCTGCCCCTGCAGAAAGAGGTGGTAGGTGAAGACAAAGTTCATCCACTGCACCGAGTTGTAGATCCGCCAGTTGGTGATGCCGTTCGTCCACAGCGCCTTGAAGATGGACGGGCGATGCAGATTGTCGGGCCAGTCGGTGTATTCGGCGCCGTTCTGGAAGTTGTTGAGCATGTTGAACGATGAGCCGGTGAGCGCAAAGGCGCGGTTCACATCCGTTCCTCCAGGCATGGAGCAGAACCACTCGTCGGAGATGGCAAAATGCTTCGCGAGGCCGTTGAGCACGGGGATCTGCTCCGGCGTGAAGGTCTGCATCACGTTCTCGTTGCCATTGTTGAAGACAAAGCCGCCCATGTCGGGCTTGTCTCCCTTGCGGTAACCACCGGGATTGCCATGGAACAACTGGCGCATGACGTCCGAGTTGTCGTGGTAGGGATCCTCCGTGAAGACTTCGAGCTGCTGGCTTTCATCGATTTTGCCGCCGCGGAATTTGCTGAGGAAGACCTTCTTTCTGCCGTCCGTGTTGAACATCTTTTTGCTCGCGCCTTTGAAGGGGCCTTTGGGGCCGATGATGTGCGCCGGCTTGTCGTTTTCATACAACCAGCCGCAGATGTGATCGAAGGAGCGGTTCTCGATCATGAGGTAAACGACGTGCTTGATCTTGGACCGCATGAAATCGAGCGTGCCGGGGGTGTTGGCCTGCGTGGCATCGACTGGCACCGGCGGTTCCACGCCGAGCAGTGTGGTGCGCTTGTTGAAGGCCCGAGGCAGCCTGCCGGTTTTCAGCACCTTGCTGATCGGGTTTTTCTGCTTGGGATCGAAGGCCAGCAGGCGGTAACTGCCGGTGGCGGGCACCCAGTCAAGAATGTTGTCTCCGAGCCGCAGAAGCTGGTGGCTTTTGTCGATGTTCTTCCACACGCCCTGCTGAACCGTCGGCTGGCTCAGAGGAAGTTTTGACAGCGGGTCAAAGCTCCACAGCGCATAGGCTCGCGTCGCGGGACACCAGTCGAGGACATAGCCGCCGATGTAGATCAGCTCATGACCGAGCTCGATTTTCGAAAAGGCACCCTGCGGGGGATAATACGGCAGTGGATCGGCCTGCCCGGGATCGAAGTTCAAAAGCTTGAACGTGCCACGTCCCGCGGTGGGGATGAAATTGAGGACGAAGTTGGCGCACGGAATAAGGCAGAGATCTTTGCCGCCGGAAAAGTTGCCCGTGTCATTGCCCTGATGGCCGAAATCCACGCGGCCCGAAAAAAACTTGGCCTTTTCCCAACTGCCGGACTGCACCGGCTTGTCGCAGATGGGTGTCGGACTGGTCGGGTCAAATGTGAGCAGCCGATAGGGGTAGGTGGAAGTGGGATTGGTGCCGGTGGTGGTGACGAGCGGCCCCCATTCGAGCAGGTAATCGCCGATGTGTATGAGCTGGTTTTTGCGGTCCAGTTTGGCACCAGGGTCAATGGCCACTGGAGTGAGCAGCTCCGGTTTGGAAGGATCCACCCGCCACAGTTGATAGGCATCGGACGTTGAACTGCGGCTGATGACGAACTCGTAGGATTGGCGTTTCATGATGGGATCGCTGATTTATTTGGAATTGGGGCGAGGCTAAGGATTCCAAGGAAAATGCGCAAGCATTGCTTTGACACGACGCGCTGAAGGCTCGAAATCCGCGCACTGTGTTTCACTATTTTGGCTACGGCTCGAACATGCACCTGGCCTCCATCCGGGCCAAAGGTGTGGAGCCGCTTTCATCCGCGCGCGCCACGCTCCGCGGCTGGCGGCTGGCCTTTAACGTGAAACATTTTTTCCGTCATGAGGGGGGGGTGGCCAACATCCTGCCCGCGCAGGCGACAGATGTTGTCCAGGGAGTGGTGCATGCCTGCGAGGATGATGCGCTGGCCAGGCTGGATGCCGCGGAGGCCTGTGGTTACGGATATGACCGCGTCCAGGTGGAGGTCTTCACGGCGGACAGCTCCGTCAGGGCGACCGCTTACGTTGGCATGCCGTCGTTTCTTGACGATGCCTGTCTGCCTTCACGCCGCTATTTGAACATTCTTTGTGCCGGAGCGGAGAAGGCAGGCATCGACACGGCCTATCTGGACAGGCTCAGGCAGCAGCCCACGCACCCCCGGACGGACTATCCGCCTTTTGTCTTCCCAACGCAGCCCGAGGTCCGGTTCAATGCGGAAACGCTCGCCGCGTCACCACAGCTCACCGCGCTGGCCGGCGCGGTGTTTGACATGAGCGCCGCCCGGGCGCAGCACGAGTACCTGAAACAGTTCTTCGGCGGCAGGGACATGACCTTGTTCCATCTCAAGCGCATGGACAGCAGCGACGGCAGTGAAACACAGGAAGACATCCGGAGCGACCGGCTCAGTCCGGCCCAGCGCCGCTATCTCAATGAGTATTTGCACGAGTACAGCACGGAGTACGCTTTTGCCGGACGTTTTGACATGACTTAACTCACAAGCCCAGCCCACCACCATGAACACAGACTCCTTCCCTCCCGCCATGCCCCACGGGGCCATCGAAGAACTTTTTCCAGAAGTGTTCTTCGTCACCGGCACCATGCGTGCCGAGCTCATGGGTTCTCACTGGCAGTTCAGCCGCAACATGATCGTGGTGCGTGAGGGCCGCGATCTCACGTTGGTGAACACGGTGCGCCTGGATGACCAGGGCCTTGCCGCGCTCGATGAGCTCGGCACGGTGAAGAACGTCCTGCGCATCGGCGACCTGCATGGCCACGATGACGCGTTTTATGTGGCGCGCAGTTCCGCTGATTACTGGGGGCTGCCGGGAATGATGGTGAAAAACGGTGTCGCCCCGGACAAGTTCCTCACCCAGAATGGCAGGCTGCCGGTCGGTAACTGTTCGCTCTTCACCTTCCAGACCACCAAGCGTCCCGAGTGCATCCTGCGCCTCGACCGGGATGGCGGCATCATGCTGGCCTGTGATGCACTGCAGAACTGGGAGACATCCGACCAGTACTTCGACCCGCCGTCAGAGACTCTGATGACGGACATGGGATTCTTCCAGAAAGCCAACTGCGGTGTGTTGTGGATGAATGTCAACGAGCCGAAGCCCGAGGACTTCAACCGCCTCAAGGAGATCCCCTTTGAGAATGCGCTCTGCGGTCACGGCCAGCCGCTGCAAGGCGCGGCGGACGCATTCTACGCCGCCTCGTTCAACCGCCTTTTCGGCGTTTGACCGCACCCCAAGGAAACTTATAAAAACAGTGCGATGGCTGTGGTGATTCCTGGCTACGAAATCGGGGAGCGGATTCACCATTCGCCGCTGATCACCGTTTGCCGCGTCCGGCGTCAGGCGGACGGCCGGGAGCTTGTCATCAAGACCCTGTCCTCCGAGTATCCGGCCAGCCCGGACCTGGCGGAGATTCGCCACGAATTCTCCATCACCGGAAAGCTGAAAGACGCTGCCGGTGTGGTGCAGGTGTTTGGTCTGGAGCAGCATGGCTATGGCAATCTGGCCATCGTCATGGAGTACTTCGGACTCTCGCTGGCGCAGCTCATGGAGCGCCGCAACCGCACACCATTGCCGCTGGACCAGTTCTTTGACGTGGCCGTAAAAACAGTGCTGGCGCTCAGCTCCATCCATCAGCGTGGCATCGTCCACAAGGATGTCGTTCCTCGCAACATCCTCCTGGATGAAGCGCGCAACGAGATACGCTTCATCGATTTCGGCATTTCCTCCGAGCTCTCACGCGAACGCCAGGACGTGAACCTGGCCAAACGGCTGGAAGGCTCGCTGCCCTACGTTTCGCCCGAGCAGACCGGGCGGATGAATCGTGATCTCGATTACCGCAGCGACTACTACTCCCTCGGCGTCACCTTCTTTGAGCTGCTGACCGGGAAGCTGCCATTTCATGCGGAAGACACGCTGGAGTGGATTCACAGCCACATCAGCAAGCGTCCGCCTTCGCCCTGTGAGTTCAATCCCGCCATTCCGGCCGCGCTGGCGGAGATCGTGCTCAAGTTGATCGCCAAGAATGCCGAGGATCGCTACCAGAGTTCGTTCGGCCTCGCCACGGATCTGCAGGAATGCCAGCGCCAGTGGCTGGCGGGAGGTCAAATCACGGCCTTTGCTCCGGGCGGCCATGATGTGTCCGAGCGCTTCCAGATTTCGCAAAAACTCTACGGCCGGGAGCATGAGATTGCTCAACTGGCCGCCCTGTTCGACTCGGCGGCGGCGGGTGAACTCAAACTCTGTCTCGTCTCAGGCCACTCCGGCATCGGCAAGACGGCGCTGGTCAATGAAATCAACAAGCCCATCGTCCGCGAGCGCGGCTTCATGATTCAGGGCAAGTTCGACCAGCTTCAGCGCAACACCGCCTATTCCGCCCTCGGGCGTGCTTTTCGCGGCTTGATCAGGCAGTTGATGACGGAGTCGGCCAGCAGGCTCGAAGCGTGGCGGGAGGTCCTGCAGGAGGCGCTCGGTGGAAACGGCCGGCTCCTTGTCGAACTGATCCCCGAGCTGGAGGGCATCATCGGTCCGCAGGCACCGGTGCCCAAGCTGCCGGCTTCGGAGGCGCAAAACCGCTTCCAGCTCGTCTTCCAGCACTTCCTGAAGGCCCTTGCCAGCGCGGAGCATCCGCTCACGATTTTTCTCGATGACATGCAGTGGAGTGACGCGCCCACGCTAAACCTGCTGCAGCGTCTGTTCGCCACTCGTGATCTGTCGCATCTGCTGCTGATCTGCGCCTATCGCAGCAACGAAGTCGATGTCGGCCATCCCTTCCGTCTGGTGCTCAATGAGATCGAGCTGCATCACACCGTCGCGGAACTCGAGCTGAAGGCCCTCGATGAGTCCAGTGTGACCGCCTTGGCGGCCGATACGCTGCGCTGCGACATCGAAGCCGCGCGGCCGCTGGGCGAGTTGTTGTTTCGTCGCGCGGAAGGGAATCCCTTCTTCGTCAACGAACTGCTCAAATCACTGCATGAGGAAGGTGCGATCACGTTTTCATCGCAGACCGGTCAATGGACCTGGGACATGGCCAAGGTCCTGCACGGCGGCCTCAGCGGCAATGTGGTCGAATTCGTCATCGCGCGACTGCGCAGACTCGATCCCGCCGCGCAGCAGCTTCTGCGGCTCGCCGCATGCATCGGAAACACCTTTGATCTGCGCACGCTCGCAGTCATTTCAGAGCACCCTTCAGCCGTTGCCGGTGCCACGCTCATCGAGGCGCTGCAAAGCAACGTCATCGTGCCGCTGGACGGCAACTACCGTTATTTCGACACACCGGAGGGCGCTCAGATCAACCCGCTGTACAAATTTCAGCACGATCGTGTCCAGCAGGCCGCATATGCGTTGATCGACGAGCAGCGCAAACGCGCCGTGCATCTCTCCATCGGACGTTTGATGCTCAAACATGCCGGCGAGGCCGTGGACGAGCACCTGATCGAGATCGTCAGTCATCTGGATGAAGGCCGCAGCCTGATCCGTGACGCCGAGGAGCGCCGTCAGCTAGCCGCGCTCAATTTGCAGGCCGGAATCAAGGCGCGCGACTCCTCTGCTTATGAAGCAGCGTGGCGTTATCTTGACATTGGCCGCGAGCTGCTGCCACCAGATGCCTGGCAGACGCTTTACACCTTGAGCAAGGATCTGAACACGGAGTACGCCCGCTGCGCCTACCTGACCGGCCGTTATGACGATGCGGAGCGCTGCATTGACACCATTTTCGAACAGGCGCAGACGAACCTGGAGAAAGCCGACCTGCTGGCCATCCGCACGCGTCAGTATGCCACCATGGGGCGCATGGCTGAGTCCATCGAGGCGGCCATTCAGGGCCTGCTGCTGCTCGGTGTGTCCTTCACCCGCACGCCGGGCCGTTTTGACATCCTGCGGGAGACGCTGCGGGTGAAGTGGCTCCTGCGGGGACGAAAAATCGCCGATGTCGTGAATGCGCCGCCACTGACGGATCCCGAGCAGCTCGTGGCCATCCGGCTGCTGATGGAAATCTTTCCCGCCGCTTTTCTTTCCGGCAGCGGCAATCTGCTGCCCTATCTCGTGCTGAAGTCCGTGAACATCTCCCTGCGGCACGGCAACTGCCCGGAGACCGCCTTTGCCTTTGCGGCCTATGGCATGGTGCTTTGCGGAGTGCTGGGAAATCCTGCGCTGGGCTATGAGTACGGCAGGCTGGCCATCGCGCTCAATGACCGCTTTGATGATTTGAGGCTGAAGTCCCGCATCATCTATGTGTATGCGATGTTCATCCATCATTGGAGCAACCACTGGTCCAGCATGACGCCGTGGTTCAAAAAAGGCATCGAGGCAGGTTATCAGTCCGGCGACCTACTCTACCTGGCCTACAGCGCGCAGGAT
>DAORHS010000094.1:0-10260 GCA_035438165.1 Prosthecobacter sp. | reverse complement strand
CTAGAAGCACCACCAAACTGGGGGGCGAAGAACGTCAGCGCCTTCGTGACAAGCACCGCCAGGAGCATCAAAACGCGTGGGTAGAAGGATCGAAACATGGAAACTACGGTGACAGCCGGGATGGCCATGAAGGCACGGCCCCCGTGATGAGTTTTCTGCCCAACCACTTGGGCATCCATGACCTGGGGGGCAATGTGTGGGAATGGTGCACCGCTCCGGTCAATGCCAGCGGCAACTCCCACCCACTGCGCGGAAGCGGCTTCCGCAATTTCAGCTGGGGCATCGTCGCCAATTCACGTTCACACATTGACCGGGGCACCCGCATCGCTCCACAGCCTGATGGAGGCCTCAGAGACTTCGGCTTCCGCTGCGTGGTGGAACTGCCCGCGCCTTGATGCGCTGGCATTCCGTTCTGCGCGGTTGACTCCGCGCTGGCTTTGCATCACCAGAAACCATGACCCTCATCTCTGGAACCGCCGTCGCCGAAAAAGTCCTCGAAGAATGCCGCCGCGACATCGCGGCACTCGCCGCGCAGGGGCGCAAGCCGGGACTCGCGGTCGTTCTTGTCGGTGATGATCCGGCTTCCCGTGCCTACGTTCGTTCCAAGGATAAAAAATGCCGCGATCTGGGCCTGCACTCGGTCAAACTCGAACTCCCGGCCACCACGACGCAAGACGAGCTGCTCGCGCATGTCCGCGCCTTGAACAACGATCCGGCGATTCATGGCATTCTGGTGCAAAGCCCGCCGCCGAAGCACATCGACGAGGCCGCCATCGTGCGAGCCATTGATCCGGCGAAGGATGTGGACGGCTTTCATCCCGTGAACGTCGCCAAACTCGCGCTCGAAGACCCGACGGGCTTCGTTCCCTGCACGCCGCTGGGTTGCCAGCGGCTTTTGATTGATGCGGGCATCGAAACGAGCGGCGCGCATGCCGTCGTCGTCGGTCGCAGCATGATCGTCGGCAAACCGATGGCGCTGCTTTTGATGGCCAAAGGCAAAGGCGGTGATGCCACGGTGACCGTCACGCATTCCCGCACGCGCGATCTCGCTGCGATCACGCGCACCGCCGACATCATCATCGCCGCGATCGGGCGTCCCCATTTCATCAAGGCCGATCACGTCAAGGAAGGCGCGGTCGTCATCGACGTCGGCATCAACCGCGTGGACGATCCAGCGAGCGAGAAAGGCTACAAGCTCGTCGGCGATGTCGCCTTTGACGAAGTCGCGCCGAAATGCCGTGCGATCACACCAGTGCCTGGTGGAGTCGGGCCAATGACGATCGCGATGCTCATGGCGAACACGATCAAGGCGTGCCGGCAGGCCTGAGACCGCTGGTTCGGCAAGAATTTCGATTCTCAAAGCGAGGCGTGCATGCCATGCTTCGGATCACCATGCGTATCCGACCGACTTCTCTTGCCGCCGTGTTTGCTCTTGTGATGCCTGTTTGCCTCTTTGCGGAAGATGCAAAACCCAAGCCTGAATCGCCACCCGAGGAAAAAAAGGAGGGCAAGGCGGATGAAAAAAAGGACGACAAAAAGCCGGAAGCCGACAAGCCGGTGGTGACCGAAGGCACCGTGACGATCAGCGGAAAAGGGATCGCGTACGAAGCAACGGCGGGAACACTGCCCATTTTGAAGCCCGACGGAAAACCTTCGGCGCAGGTGTTTTACACCGCCTACACGATGAAAGGTGTGAAAGACGTGTCGGCACGCCCGGTGACGTTTTGCTTCAATGGCGGCCCGGGCAGCAGTTCGGTGTGGCTGCATCTGGGGGCTTTCGGTCCGAAGCGCGTGGATTTGCCGGCGGACGGACTGACGCCGCCGATGCCGCCCGGCGGCCTCGTGAACAATGAATTCTCGCTCCTGGACGTGACCGATCTGGTCTTCATCGACCC
Source organism: Prosthecobacter sp. (assembly GCA_035438165.1). Lineage (GTDB taxonomy): Bacteria > Verrucomicrobiota > Verrucomicrobiia > Verrucomicrobiales > Verrucomicrobiaceae > Prosthecobacter. The sequence goes on along the minus strand of DAORHS010000094.1, from coordinate 8,365 downwards.
GGTGAACACGGGTTTCAGCCGGGCGGAGGATCCCAAGAAGGTGGACGAGTTTCTCGGCGTGCAGGAGGACATCGCGAGCGTGGGGGAATTTATGCGGCTGTGGGTGACGCGTGAGGAGCGCTGGAGATCGCCCAAGTTCATCGCGGGAGAGAGCTACGGCGGCATTCGCGGCGGCGGGCTGGCGCAGCATTTGCAGCAGCGGCATCGCATGTACCTCAACGGCGTCGTCATTGTGTCGGGGCTGCTGGATTATTCAACGCTGCTGCCAGGTCCCTTGAACGAGGTGCCCTATGAGGTACTGCTGCCGGCGCTGACAGCGACGGCGCATTATCACAAAAAACTGCCGCCGGACTTGCAGGCGGATTTCCAAAAGGCGGTGGCGGAATCACGTGCATTTGCCTTTGGGCCATACGCGTCCGCCCTGTTGCAGGGCAGTGATTTGCCAAAGGAGGAGCGCGAGGCCGCAGTGAAGAAACTGGCGCGGCTGACGGGCCTGGAGCCCAAACTCATCGAGGAGCAGGAACTGCGGATCGGCAGCGGGGTGTTCCGCGAAATGCTGCTGAGGAAGGAGAAGCTAGTACTGGGTGCCTACGATGCGCGCGTCACCGGCCGCGACGGCGATGAATCGGAAAACCATCCGCAGATCGAGCCGTTCATGCGCGTGGTGGGCAGCATCGCCGCAGCAACGATGAATGCTTATCTTCGCGAGGAACTGAAGTATGAAAAGGACCTGCCCTACGAGGTGCTGGCACCACAGCCGAACTGGAACCACGGCAAAGGCAACAGCTACACGAGCGTAAGCGGCGAACTGGCCGATGCGATCAAACAGAACCCACACCTCAGGGTTCTGGCCCTGACAGGCTGGCGCGACCTGGTGACACCGCCGGACAACATGCGGCTGAGCGTGCGCCAGATGCGCCTGCCGGATGAACTGAAAGGGAACATCGAATTCGCCGAATATGAGTCCGGCCACATGATGTACACGAACCGCCCCGACATGGAAAAAATGCATGCGGACATCACGGCATTCATGATGAAGGCGCTGAAGTAATCCCGCCCCAATAGCAACCTGTTCATAAGAACGTCGCCCAGGCCCAGGCAGCGCAAAAATGGGGTCTGCTTCCCGCTCGACGCATGGTTCCCCCCTCGGAAAACTCCGTTTTCAGTCAGGGAAATGGGCCGCCCCTGTTTCGAGACTTGCCGAAAAGGCGAAAAAACAGCACATTTTGTCTAATTGAAGGATGCTCCGGCACGTTCGTGCCCTCGGAAGTCCACATACTTCATTCCACACCACCATGAAACAAACCACGAAACTGCTCAGCAGCCTCCTCGTCGCCGTTCTTTTCGCCTCCTCCGCCTTCGCGGAGTTGCGCACTTGGACAGACACCAAAGGCCGCCAAGTCACCGCCTCATTCATCGGACTCGATGGTGAGAACATCATCCTGCAAACCGCAGACGGCGCCACCCACAAGTTCCCGCTGACCAACCTGTCTGCGGAGGATCAGTCGCTGGCGAAAGCCATGAAGCCTTCCGACCAGCCGGTGATGCTGGCCAATGCCACGGTCGCCCAGGCATCCGCCGCCGTTGACCGTCTCGTCGCGAACGGCCTTGTCCGCGCCAATCCGGAGCGCGCCAAAGGGGGCAAGCAGCCGATCACCGGTTTCAACCCGCTGGCCAATGACGAGCAGTTCGTGCGCCGTGTTTATCTCGACATCGTCGGTCGCATTCCAAACTACACGGAGACCACGCAGTTCCTTCAGGACTCCAACCCGAACAAGCGCGCCAAGCTGATCGACATGCTGCTCGACAGCCCCGGTTACAACAGCAACACCTTCAACTACTTCGCGGAAATGCTGCGGGTGAAGGACCGCCTGGAGCAGGACAACCTGCGCGGAGTTCCCTACATCAACTGGATGCAGGATCAGATCTCCAAAAATCGTCCGTGGAATGAGATGGTTTATGACATGCTGACCGCCAACGGCAAAATGTGGCACAATGGAGCCGCCGGTTATCTGCTCCGCGATGCTGGCATGCCCTTGGACAACCTGGCCAACACGCTCGCCGTTTTCCTCGGCACCGATGTGGCCTGCGCCCAGTGCCACGACCACCCGTTCTCCGACTGGACACAGCACCAGTTCTATGAAATGGCCTCCTTCTTTGGTGCCACGACCACCAACATGCGCACGGCGCAGAATCGCAAAAAGGGCAAGGAATCGCCAGGCATGATGAATGCGATGAACGATTTGATGCCGAAGATTGAAGAACTGGTCACCAAGAGCGGCCAGGACATCAAACGCATCCGCAACGGCATCCAGAACTACATGGGAGCCAATCGTAGCATCGTCGGCGACACGGACACCAACTCCATGAAGCTGCCCCATGACTACAAGTACCCAGATGACAAGCCCAATGCCCCCGTGGAGCCAAAGTTCATCACCTGGAGCAAAAACGACAAAAATCTCCCTGCCTACAAGCAGAAGATGAAGGCTCCCGAAGAACTCCGTCCAGCGTTCGCCAAGTGGACGACCGACCCAAGTAATCCACGTTTCGCCATGGCCATCGCCAACCGCATGTGGAAGCGCGCTTTCGGCCAGGGCATTTCTGAGCCGGTGACCAACATCGACGACCCCAAACAGTCGGTAAATCCCGAACTGCTCATCCATCTGGCTGAGGAAATGAAACGCGTGAAATTCAATCTCAAGGACTTCATGCGCATCATCTACAACACCCGCGCCTACCAGTCTGAAGCCACCTCGGAGAAGATCGCCATGGGAGAACCCTACTACTTCCAGGGCCCGCTGCTTCGCCGCATGAGCGCCGAACAGGCCTGGGATTCCTACATGACCCTGGTGCTCGGCGACCCCGACAAATACACGAAGCCGCTTCAGGATCTGTACAGCCGTTCGATCGACCTTGACCTGTCCAATCCGAAGCTGGATGCACAGACCGTGCTCGTGAAATATAGTGCCTTCCGCGAAATGGCCGCCAAAGAGCGCGCCCTCATGGGCGGTGGTCTTGCTGACGCCGGCAGCGACATGATGGAGAGCGGCACCAAGGCCAAGGGCAAGGCGGCCGAGAAACCGTCTGGAGAGATGATGGAGAACGCCTCGTTGACCTACGGCAACCTTGTCCTCCGTCGTGCCTCCGAACTCGAGCAGCCCGCCCCGAACGGTCACTTCCTGATCGATTTCGGCCAGTCTCCGCGCGCCTTGATCGATGGCAGTGTCAAAAGCGGCTCTGTCCCACAGGTGTTGATGATGATGAACGGCAAGGCGCAGGAAATGTTGACCAGCTCCGACTCGCTGATCTTCCGCACCATGGAAAAAGTGAAGTCACCTCCTGAAAAGGTCGAGGCTCTGTTTATTTCCATTCTCAACCGCCGCCCGACCCTTGCGGAAAAAGACATCGCCAAACGCGCTCTTTCCAGCGGCGATGACGGCTATGCCAACATGATCTGGGCTCTGATCAACACCCGTGAGTTCATCTTTGTGCAATAATTCATTCGAGAAAACACACACCACCCAAACAACGCGCTACCACATATATCTATGAAATCAGAACTCAACAAACTCAGCTGCCTGGCCCGCCGTGACTTCATGATGCGGACGGCTCAAGCCGCCCTCGGGGTTACTGTCATGCCCGCCCTGAATCTCGGTGCCGCCGGCACCACCGGCCCCGGCACCCCTGGATTCGGCAAGGCTAAAAACGTCATCTTCCTCTGGATGGGTGGCGGCATGACGCACATCGACACCTGGGATCCCAAGGATGGACCGACCAAAGGTCCTACGGACCCCATCAAGGCTGAGTCTGGCTCGGGCAACATGGACCGTCTCGGCGGTACCATGGTGAAGATGGCCAAGGTCGCCAGCAAGTTCGCCATCATCCGCTCCATGTCTTCCAAAACGGGCGTGCATGAGTCCGGCACCTACGTCATGAAGACGGGCTATGAACCGCGTGGCACCATCGTGCATCCTTCGATGGGTGCCTGGGCCTCGCATTTCCTGGGCCGTATCAAGGGGGTCACCCTGCCGGACAGCGTGGTCGTCAACAGCGGCAGCTCTTATCCTGGCGCGGGTTTCTTCCCGACCACCACGAGCCCGATTCCGATCTCCAATCCTGAGACCGGCCTTCAGAACATCCGCCCGACCACTTCGGACGATCAGTTCAAGAAGCGCATGTCTCTCACGGACGAATTCGACGCCTCCTTCCGCAAAAAGTTCCAGTCCGAAGAAGTGAAGTCCTATTCCGAGTTCTACGACGAAACCATGAAACTGATGAAGAGCGAAGACCTCAAGGCCTTCGATCTGAGCCAGGAGCCTGCTGACGTCCGCGAAAAATTCGGCCGAAACAACTTCGGCCAGGGTGCTCTTCTCGCCCGCCGTCTGGTTCAGCATGGCGTGCGCTTCGTCGAAGTGCAGTCGGGTGGCTGGGACATGCACAACACCATTGACAATGCGCTCGGCACCACCGCTTCCGTCATGGACAATGTCTTCGCCACCTTGATCGAAGACCTCGTCTCCAACGGCCTGTTTGAGTCCACGATGATCGTCATGGGTTCTGAATTCGGCCGCACGCCGGACATCAACGAGAACGATGGCCGCGACCACTACCCGCTCGCCTACTCCACCATCTTTGCAGGTGGCGGGGTCAAGGGTGGCTTCGTGTATGGCTCCACCGACAAGGAAGGCCGCCGCGTCGCCGACAAGCAGGTCACTCCGCAGGACTTCCAGGCCACCATCGGTCACGCCATGGGCCTGCCTGTGGACGAAGTGGTCATGTCCCCCTCGAACCGCCCGTTCACGGTCGGAGACAAGGGTGTCCCGGTCACCGACATCTTCGCGTAACCTCCAGGAGGTCAGTTCTCCTCTACAGAAGCACCCGGCCGCAAGGTCGGGTGCTTTTTTGTGCCGTTCTTTCGCCGAGGACGAGAAGACATCCAGATGCAGATGCAGCCGTCACTTCAGCCCGCTGCGTTTTCTCAGCAACATGGCCGTGAGAACCGCCCAGCCGACAAGCAATGCCCCCCCTGGCTCGGGAACCAGCACGGGGTTCAGTGTGAAGTTAAAATCATCGAAGTAGTTTTTAAAACTGGCGGCACCGTTGTTGAGCGTGCCTCCCCGCAGATCCCATTGGAGCCCGGTCAGCGCGCCCGCGTCCAGTCCCAGAGCCTGATTGGCGAGAACATAGGTCTGCGCCCCCAGCGTGGAGCTTGTGTCATCATACGCACTGACCACAATGCCGGCGGTATTGTTGGCGGTGTCCAGGATCACCACCACTTCGGACCAGCCGCTCGTCCCCATCCGATTGGCCGTTGTCTGCCAGCCCCCGCCTGGCAGGCGGTATTGAAGCATGTTGTCACCTGTGTAGCCGACTTGAAAAACCGTCTGATCCATCGAATCGCGCAGGGAAAGGCTCAAAATATTGTCCGTGTCCGTGTCATCCCAGTCGGAGGGACATAGCCAAAACGCCATCTGAATCAGACTGCCCCCGGTGGCCAGTGGCGCCGTCCCATTGAAATCCCTCGCATCGAGCGTGTAGGCGTAGCTCAAGTCCGTGTCCGAGGCCAGCAAGTTCAGCACCGAGGTCCCCGAATGGGCGCCGGGATAGCGATAGGCCTGCACATAGTCTCGATTAAAATTGCCCCCGGAGTAGTACGGCGCATCAACATCTTCATTGAGACGTCCCCCGGCGAGTGCACGCCAAAGGCCCGAGTTGTCCACAATGTCGGCAGCCGTGCCTCCCGGGCCACCACCGTTGGTTCCATAATCTCCCGCATTGTAGCGGCTGAGATCCGCCCCATGCGTGCCGTCTCCAAGGGTGTTGGGGAACGCCCCCAGAGGGACAATCCCCGTGAAGCCGTTGGCATCAATGTTGTTGAGATAAAACTGGGCGTCTCCGGCCAGAAAGGCCGACAGAATCTGCCCATCCCCAGGCAGACGATAGCCATCCTGCTCTTCGAAACTGCCCAGATAGGCGCGTGCGCCTTGGGGCCAGAGCAGGGCCACCAAGACGCCAGCTCAGAGGTAAAGTCTGGATTCGGACACATTCACAATCTAAGTATAAGCTTAGTCATATTGAATATAAATTCAATGATTTATAAAGCTTTCTACATCATTGGTCCCACTCCTAAAGGTCCGAAGATTCGGAGAGCCCGACATGAGCAAGGCTCACCCGCGCCGCTTCAGCCTCCATATTGGCTCATCCCGCATCTTGGGAGTTCAAACGCCCATCGGCCTTTCCATGCATTTCCATGCACGGCTTTTCCTGCTTGCGGCACCACTCGAAGCCCGGATAATGGCGCCCCTTCCGAGCCCCCTTCCGGCCCGGCACATCACTTCATGAGCAAACCCAGTCCCAGGCCCGACGAACCTTCATTTGAAGCCGCCATGCAGCGCTTGGATGAACTTGTGGCAGGCATGGAGGACGGCGAACTCTCGCTGGAGGAGATGATTTCCAGCTACGAAGACGGCGTGCGCCTCCTCAAGCTCTGCCGCCAACGAATCGACGGCGCCCGCAGACGCGTCGAACTCATCAGCTCCGATCTGGAAGGGGAAAAGGCCACCCTTGCACCGTTTGAAGACGCTTCAGACGACGAAGACGCCTCCGAAACGACCGACAAGCCCCGCACTCCCGCCCGACGCCGCAAACCTGCCGACTCCGAAGGCGGCGAAATCCGACTCTTTTAAGACCTGTGGACACCGAACTGCCTGCCATCACCTCCCCCGCTGATCTCAAAGCCCTGCCGCTGGAGAAACTGCCCGAACTCGCGGAAAAAATCCGCCAGACGCTTATCGAAACCCTCAGCCAGACCGGCGGCCATCTGGGCCCCAATCTCGGCGTTGTTGAGCTTTCAATCGCTCTGCACCGTGTTTTCAACACGCCCGAAGACCGCTTTGTGTTCGACGTCGCTCATCAAGGCTACGTGCACAAGATGCTCACCGGGCGTTGGGACCGCATTCATACCATCCGCCAGCACGACGGACTCAATGGCTTCCTCCTTCGCACCGAAAGCGAACACGACTGCTACGGCGCTGGACACGCCGGCACCGCACTCTCCGCCGCCCTCGGCATGGCCACGGGGCGTGATCTCGCCGGTGGCACCGAAAACGTCGTCTGCGTCGCCGGTGATGCCGCCTTCACCTGCGGGCCCGTGTTTGAAGCGCTCAACAACGTCGCTGCGCACACCAAACGCCTCATCGTCGTCCTCAACGACAACGAGTGGTCCATCGACCGCAACGTCGGCGCCATCGCGAAGTACTTCAACACCATCGCCACGCATCCCGCCTTCGCCAGCCTGCATCAGAAGGCCGCGAAATTCGTCGAATTCATGCTCGGCGAGGGTGCACGCCGCTTCGCCGAAAAAGTCGAGGGCAACGCCAAGAACATCCTCCTGCCACAGAGTCAGACGCCCACGAATCGCAGCTCCCTCTTCGATGAATTCGGCATCCGCTACTACGGCCCCATCGACGGCCACAACATCAAGCTCCTGATCGAGACCTTCGAGTTCCTCAAGACCCAGGACGAACCGGTGATCCTTCACATCATCACTGAAAAAGGCCGCGGCTACACCCCCGCGCTCAACGATCCCGGCAAATTCCACGGCCTCGGCAAATACAACAGCGAGACCGGCGAAACCGCCGCCAGCGACAAGCCCACCTACTCGCAGGTCTATGCCCGCAGCGTCACCGACTTCGCCAAGGCCGACGAAAAAATCGTCGCCATCACCGGCGCCATGCCCGGCGGCACCGGCTTGAGCGTCTTCAAAAAGGAAATCCCCGAACGCTACTTCGACGTCGGCATCGCCGAGGAGCACGCCGCGCTCTTCGCCTGCGGTCTCGCCACGCGCGGCCTGAAGCCCTTCCTCACCATCTACTCCACCTTCATGCAGCGTGCGTTCGACATGATCGTGCATGACATGGCCATCCAAAACCTTCCCGTCCGTCTCTGCATGGACCGCGGCGGGCTCAGCGGTGATGACGGCCCCACGCACCACGGCCTCTTTGACATCGCTTATCTTCGCGGCGTTCCCGGCATCGTCCACATGCAGCCGCGCAACGAAGACGAGTTCGTGGACATGCTCTGGACCATGGCGAATTACGAAGCCGGTCCCATCGCCATCCGCTACCCGCGTGGCAACGGCCCCGGCATCATGCCCAAGGACAAGCCCGTTCTCCTTGAAATCGGCAAGGCCGAAGTCATCGCCGACGGCAGCGACGTCGCCCTCATCGCCCTCGGCGACATGTTCCCCGTCGCCGAAGCCGCCAAGAAAGAACTCGAAGCCCAAGGCCTCTCCGTCGCCCTCATCAATCCGCGCTGGATCAAGCCCCTCGACATGGCCTGCTTCGAATCCTTCGCCAAAAAAGTG
>DAORHS010000093.1:0-10347 GCA_035438165.1 Prosthecobacter sp. | reverse complement strand
CGAACACATCATCGACGGCCAGATGCTCTACATCCGCCGCTGTCCGTCCGACGGCCAGCTTCGTTCCCTCGCCAGCGCCGAGGAACTCGATCAATACACCTGGCTCGTCGCCGGTTGTGTCGGCGAATTCTGGACCCAGCTCTGCGCCAGCGAACTGCCGAGTTCCCTCGATCCCGCCGTCACCACGGCACAGATGCAGGAATGGGGCGCGCGCATGGGCAAGGGCCTGCAACTCCTCAACATCCTCCGCGACATCGGCGAGGACACCCGCGACGGCCGCCGCTACCTGCCCTGCCAGCCCGCCGAGATTCAAACCGAGTGGCGCAAGTGGCTGCAAACATGCACCGGGCACCTCGAATGCGGCCTGCGCTACGTCCAACACGTCACCCACGGCAAACTCCGCTACGCCACCGCCCTGCCCCTGCTCCTCGGCATTCAAACCGTCGCCAAGATGCGCGACGCGTCGTGGGACAAGGTCCAGCAAGGCATCAAGATCTCCCGCCTTGATGTCGCCAGCATTTTGGCCCAGGCAGCCATGGCTTGCCGCAGCGCTGAGGCGATGGAGAAGCTGTATCGGAAGCTGGCGGCTTAATCGCGCTTGAACCAGCCTTTCACCTTCGAGAAGAAGCCGGGCTTGTCTTGATCCGTGTTCTTCGCCGCAGGATCAGGCGTCATCGCAGGCACCGCCGTTGGCATCTTCTGATCCCAGCCTCCACCGAGAGCCTTCATCAATCCGACTGTCGCAATCAGTCGCTGTCCGGCGATCTGCGCGGTGGCGCGTTGAGTCGCCAAAGTCGTGCGATTGGCCTCGATCACATCGAGATACGGGCTCGTTCCGGCCTCGTAGCGGGTTTTGGCGAGTTGCGCGGCCTTTTCAGCACTGGTGCGGGCGCGTTGCTGGGAACCGGCCTGCGTGCTGAGATTACGAATCGAGGACAAGCTGGTCTCCACATCGGCCAAAGCGGCAAGAAAGGCCTGACGATAACCTGCGAGCGCCTCGTCATGCGCGGCTTTTGATTTGGTGAGGTTCCAGCGGTTCTTGTTTCCTGAGAACAGCGGCACACTGATGCTTGGCCCCATGCTCCACATGAGGGAGGTCGGCTCAAACAGGATGTCGATGTCACCGCTTTGGAATCCGCCGCGTCCCATCAGCTTCACGCTGGGGAAAAAATGCGATTTGGCGACGCCGATCCTGGCAGTGGCTGCCTCAAGCACACGCTCGGCCTGCGAGATGTCAGGACGACGCTCCAGCAAGTCACTCGGCACGCCAGCAGGCACGCTGGGAGGTGAATAGAGTGTTCCTGACGATGCAGGCACACGAAAACTCGATGCGCTGGTGCCAATCAGGATGGCGAGCACGTTTTCAAGCTGGTCACGCTGCGCCTGGAGCGCGGAAATCTCCGCTTCCGCAGTCGCCACTTCCGTTTCGGCCTGCGCCTGCTCCAATTCGCTGCCCGCGCCTGCCTGCACGCGGGCGCTGGCGATTTTCAGCGCCTCATTGCGCCAGCCGACGGCCTCGCGCACGATGCGCATCTCGTTGTCGAGCGTGCGGAGCTTGAAGTAGTTCATCGCGACCTCGGCCTGGATGCCCAGCAGCACATTGTGCATCGCATCCGCCGCTGCGGCGGCTTCTGCGCGGGTTCCCTCGGCCTGACGGCGGAGCTTGCCCCAGAGATCGAGTTCCCAACTGAAATCGAGCGGTGCGTTGTAAGCCGGGCCGTCGTAACGAAGACCGTTTAGCGGAAATGGTGACGGCATGTTCTCCGAGGTCTGCTGCGTCTCGGCGGACAGTGGCAGGCTGATGGACGGAAAGAAATCGCCACGCGACATGCGGGCTGCGGCACGCGCCTGATCAAAACGCGCAATCGCTCCCTTGAGCTGCTGATTGTTCGCTGTGGCGGCGGCCACGAGGTTGTTGAGCCGTGAGTCGTTGAAGACCTTCCACCATTCGCCTTTCGGCAGATGCGCGGAGGGCGTCGCGGCACGCCAGGTCACGCCCTTGAACTTGGGCGAGGTCGCCGTGGCGGGACGCTCGTAGTTCGGACCGATTTGAGCCAGGGCTGATGATGCGAGGATGAGAAAAAGCAAGGTGCGCATGACAGGATCAATGAGGAGTTGGAATGGCGGCGGCGGGCAGTTCAGCGGCAGCCTCGGGTTTCTTTTTGCGGCCAAGTTTCATGACGAGCACATAGAACACTGGCGTGAAGAACAAGCCGAGGAAGGTCACGCCGATCATGCCGCTGAAAACCGCGGTGCCCATTGCGCGGCGCATTTCAGCACCGGCACCCGTGGAGACGACGAGGGGATACACACCGGCGATGAAAGCAATGGAGGTCATCAAAATGGGGCGCAGACGCAAGCGGCAGGCTTCGAGGGCGGCTTCGAGGGGACTTTTGCCGTGGTCGCTCTTCTCCTTGGCGAATTCAACGATGAGGATGGCGTTTTTGCACGCGAGGCCGATCAGCACGATGAAACCGATCTGCGTGAAGATGTTGTTGTCGCCCCCGGTGAGATGCACCCCGGCGAGGGCGAAGAGCAGGCACAACGGCACGATCAAAATGATGGCGAGCGGCAGACGCAGGCTTTCATACTGCGCGGCGAGCACCATGAAGACGAGCAGGATGCACAGCGGGTAAATGTAGATGGCGGTGTTGCCGGCGATGATTTTTTGGAAGGTGAGATCAGTCCACTCGAACTCGAATCCGGCGGGCATCGCCTCCTTGACGAGGCCGGCGATCATGTCCTCCCCCTGGCCTGAGCTGATGCCGGGCAGGGCCGAGCCACTGAGGTCGGCGGCGAGGTAGCCGTTGTAGTGGAAGACGCGGTCGGGGCCGAAACTCTCAGTCACTTTCACCAGTGATCCGATGGGCACCATTTCTCCCGCCATGTTGCGGGTCTTCAGCCGTGTGATGTCTCCCACCTCGTCGCGAAACTGTTGTTCGGCCTGCGCGACGACCTGGTAGGTGCGGCCAAAGCGGTTGAAATCGTTCACATACAGGCTGCCGAGGTTGATTTGCAGCGTCTCGTACAAATTGGCTAGCGGCACGCCCTGCGACTTGGCTTTCTCGCGGTCCACATCGGCCTCGAGCTGCGGCACATTCACCGTGTAGCCGGTGTAGGTCATGCCAAACTTGCCGCTGCCCATCGCCGCGCCGGTGAGCGCCGTCACGGTCTTGTACAGCTCCGCGTAGCCGCGGTTGCCGCGGTCTTCGATCATCATCTTGAAACCGCCGGTGGTGCCGATGCCGTTCACGGGCGGCGGCGGGAACATCACCACCATGGCGTCCTGAATGCTCATGAACTGGCCGTTGAGCGCCCCCGCGATGGCTCCGCTGTTGAGGTCGGGCGTCTTGCGTTTTTCAAAGTCATCCAGGCCGACGAACACGATGCCGCTGTTCGGGCTGGCGCTGAATCCATGAATGCTCAAGCCGGGGAAGGCGATGGCGTCCTTCACGCCGGGCTGTTTCATCGCGATCTCTGACATGCGGCGCATCACGGCATCCGTGCGATCAAGCGAGGAGCCTTCCGGAAGCTGCGCAAAGCCGATGAGGTAAGCCTTGTCCTGCGCTGGCACGAAGCCCTCCGGCACGATCTGGAAACCGCGCCATGTGGCCCACACCAGCCCGCCATAGATCATGAGCGCGATGATGCTGAAGCGGATGGCTCGCTTCACGATGCCGACATACACATTCGACGACCATTCGAAGAAGCGGTTGAAGGGCCGGAAGAACCAACCAAGCAGCAAATCCATCGCCTTGGTGATGAGGTCTTTTTTGTCGTGATGCCCCTTGAGAAGCAAGGCGGACAGCGCGGGTGAAAGCGTGAGCGAATTGATGGCCGAAATGACCGTGGAGATGGCGATGGTCACGGCGAACTGCTTGTAAAACTGTCCACTGAGGCCGCTGATGAAGGCGGTGGGGATGAACACGGCGCACAGCACTAGCGCGGTGGCGATGATCGGCCCCGTGACCTCCTTCATGGCCTGATGAGTGGCTTCCAGCGGCTTGAGGCCGTTGCGGATGTTTCGCTCGACGTTTTCGACGACGACGATCGCGTCATCCACCACGATGCCGATGGCTAAAACAAGGCCGAAGAGGCTCAAATTGTTGATCGAGAAGCCCAGCGCATGCATCACGGCAAACGTGCCGACGAGCGACACCGGCACCGCCGCGAGCGGAATGATGGACGCACGCCACGTTTGCAGGAAAATGACCACCACGAGCACCACGAGCAGAATGGCCTCGATGAGCGTGTGAATGACCGCGTCGATGGATTTATCGACGAAGACCGTGGGATCGTAAGCGATGGCATAATCGACCCCTTCGGGCATTTTCGTCTTTAACTCCGCCATGCGTGCTCGCACGGCCTGCGAGACAGCCAGCGCGTTCGATCCGGGAAGCTGGAACACTCCCATGCCGACGGCTTTTTTGTTATTCAGAAGGCTGCGCAACGCATACTCGCCGCTGCCCATCTCCGCGCGTGCGACATCGCGCAGACGCAGCTTTTCGCCATGCGGGCCGGTTTTGACGATGATCTGCTCAAACTCCTCTTCAGTGATGAGTCGGCCCTTGGCATTCACGGTGAGTTCAAACGGAGCACCTTTGACTGGCTGCTGGCCGATGGCACCAGCGGCGACCTGGATATTTTGCTCGCGAATCGCGTTCACGATGTCGCTGGCAGTCAGGCCGCGTGCAGCGGCTTTGTCGGGATCAATCCAGATGCGCATCGCATACTCACCACCACCGAAGATCTGCACCTGGCCCACGCCATTCAGGCGGGAAAGCTCGTCCTTCACATTCAGCGTGGCGTAGTTCCGCAGGTAGATCTCGTCGTAGCGGTCATTGGGCGAAAGCAGATGCACCACGAGCGTCATGTCCGGCGAGGACTTCACAGTGGTCACGCCATAGCGCCGAACTTCCTCCGGCAGCTTCGGCAGCACCTGCGAGACGCGGTTTTGCACCTGCACCTGCGCCAGATCGAGATCCGTACCGATCTTGAAGGTCACCGTTAAAATCATGACGCCGTTCGCCGTGCTCTGAGAAGACATGTAGAGCATGTTTTCCAAGCCGTTGACGGTCTGCTCCAGCGGCGAGGCCACCGTTTCTGCGATGGTCTTTGGATTGGCGCCCGGATATGTCGCCGTGACGATGACCGTCGGAGGCACGACCTCCGGGTATTCCGAAATCGGAAGCTGGAAGAGGGATATGCTGCCCAGGATGAAAATGAGCAGCGACAAGACGCCCGCGAAGATGGGACGGGTGATGAAGAACGAAGAGAAGTTCATGGTCGTGCCGGGGGCTTACTTCGATGCCGTTTCTTTCGGGGTGGCAGTGGCTTCCATCGGCGCGACGGGCATTCCAGGCATCGGCAGGCGGGCCTGACCATTGATGATGATTTTGTCGCCCGCTTTGAGTCCGGTGCGGACGATGCGCTTGCCGTCAATAGCAGGACCGATGGAGACGGGTTTATAGACGGAAACGGCAGGCTGCTTCGATTCGTCGATGCCGAGCACGTACTTGTTCGCCTGGTCGGTGAGGATGCTTTTTTCATCAACGAGCAGGGCTTTGTATTGGCCGGTCATCGGCAGACGGATGCGGGCAAAGAGGCCCGGCGTGAGTTTGCCGTCGGTGTTAGAAAACTCGACGCGGAGGACCATGCTGCCGGTGCCGGCGTCGAGACGGTTGTCGAAGGATTCGATGTGGCCGTGGTGCGGGAAGCCGGTTTCATTCGAGAGCTGGAGTTCCACCGGCACATTCTTGCCGCCGTTGGTGAACATCTTCTTATCGCGTTGCAGCGCCTGGAGCTTGAGCAGGCTGTTTTCGTCGATGTCGGCATACACATAGACGGGATCGACGGTGACAATGGTGGTCAGGAGCGTGGTGCCGGCGGTGACAAAATTGCCCGTGGTCGCCATTGTGCGGCTGATGCGTCCGGAGATCGGCGCCTCGACGGTGCTGTGCCCGAACTCGATCTCCGCGCTGTGCTCGGCGGCCTTGGCGGATTCCAGCGTCACCTTCGCCTGCAAATAGGCAGATTCCTTCGATTCCCCCTGCTCGGGCGCGATGGCCTTCTTCTCCAGAAGTTCGCCCACGCGTTTGAATTCGCTCTCCATGGCGCGGGCATTCGCATCGGCACGCGTCACCTCGGCCTTGGCGGCTCGAAGTTTGGTCTCGAACGGGCGTTGGTCGATGGTGAAGAGAAGGTCGCCTTTTTTGACGAGCGCTCCAGCCTGAAAGTGGACTTCGGTGATGTAGCCGGACACGCGGGGTTTCAACTCAACGGTCTCCACCGCCTCGACGCGCCCCGTGAATTCCTCCCACTCAACGAGTTCTCGCTGCTCGACCTGTGCGAGGGTCACCGGTGCCGGTGGCATCTGCATGCCGCCATGGGCTCCGCCCGCAGGCGGTTTGCCACAGGCTGCGATAAGCAGGACGAGAGGGAGGAGGTGTTGAGCTTTCACGGGACGCGTTGGTTTTGGGGTGGGAAAGTTGACCAGTTGGTTAATTTGAAAGCGAAAAATGAAGCTTCAGGTTTTGACGCCGAGGATGATCTTGGCCCCGGACTCGAACTCGTCCAGGCGGCTGAGGTCATTCCACATGCGGGCGTGGAGCAGCAGCCCCTCGCTGTAGGCAAACACGATTCGTGCCAGGGCCATCGCGTCATGCGTGACGATGCTGCCCTGCGCCTGTGCATCGCGTATGGCGCTTTCGTAGTAGCGGATGAACTGGCCCAAAATCTCCTGCAATTTATCGCGCAGGCGCTCATCCACCGTGCTGACCTCCGCCCCGAGCGAATGGATCGGGCAGCCGAGCACACGGCCATGCTTCTTGAACAAATCCTCCTGCTCATGGCGGAAATTGCGGAAGCAGTTCAGGATGCGCTCGACTGGTGGCACCACCGGCGAAAAGATTTGATCCAACTCCTTGCGATGCTCCGTCCAGCCGTGGTCGATGGATGTGACCGCCAGCGCGGTTTTAGACTCAAAGAAGTGGTAAAAGCTGCCTTTTTTCACCCCTGCCCTCTCACAAATTTGATCCACCGAGGTGCTGCCGTAGCTGCCGGTCCAGATCAGTTCGATCATGGCTTCAATCAGGCGATCTTTGGCAGTGGAGGTGCGTCCCATAGTAGTTTCGGCGGCTCTAAGTGGCGGAGGTTTAATCAGAACTAGACGATCAGTCAACTATTTTCTATTCCGAGCGCGGGGTCTGATTTTTTGTCACTTCCACCCCATGAATTCGTTCGTCATTCCGAAATTCGACATTCGTTATTTCCCATAAACTGTGCCATTCCTTCACTCATGAACGACCAAGCCACCGTCCTCATCGTCGATGACGAAAAGCACACCCGCGACGGCCTGCGCCTGTCGCTGGAGGACGACTTCGACTGCTACGTGGCCTCGAACGAAGCCGAGGCGATGGAATACCTCACCAACGACAAGATCGACGTCATGCTCACCGACCTCCGACTCGGCGAGGACAACGGCATGAAGCTGCTCGATGCCGCCCTGGCCCTGCCGAAGCCGCCGGTCTGCATCATGATGACCGCCTACGGGAGCGTGGACACCGCCGTGGAGGCCATGCGCCGGGGAGCCTATCATTTCGTCACCAAGCCGTTGAACCTCGACGAGGTGGAGCTTTTGATCAAACGCGCCCTCCGCAGCCGCAGCCTCGAACAAGAGAACGTTGTTCTGAAACAGCAGGTGGAGCGGAAATTCTCCATCGAAGGCATCCTCGGCCAGTCCGAGGTGATGAAGCCGATCCTCGAGACGATCCAGCAGGTGGCCCCTTCCCGCGCCACCGTCTTGATCGAAGGCGAAAGCGGCACAGGCAAAGAACTCGTGGCCCGCGCCATCCACAATCTCAGCGGCCGGCCGAAGGCGAACATCGTCTCCGTGCACTGCGCCGCACTCTCCCCGCAGATCCTCGAAAGCGAACTCTTCGGCCACGAGAAAGGCGCTTTCACGGGGGCGCAGGAGCGCCGCATTGGCCGCTTCGAGCAGGCCAACGGCGGCACGTTGTTCCTCGATGAAATCGGCGAAATCGATGCGAGCACGCAGGTCAAACTCCTCCGCGCCCTCGGCGAGCAGACCATCGAACGCGTCGGCAGCAGCAAACCCATATCGATCAACGTCCGCGTGATCGCAGCCACGAACCGCGATCTCGCAAAGATGGTCGAAGAAGGCAAGTTTCGCGAAGATCTTTACTGGCGCCTGCGCGTTGTGACGATCCAGCTTCCACCTCTGCGCACACGCAAGAGCGACATTCCCGTGCTGGCGGATCATTTCCTCAAAGAGCTCGCCAAAACCAACGGTAAAACCTTCAAGCCGCTCGGTGAAGACGCCATGCCCGCGCTCATGCGCTACGACTGGCCCGGCAACATCCGCGAACTCCGCGCCGCGATCGAGCATGGCGTCGTCATGAGCAACAGCAGCCGCGTGATGCTCAAGCACCTTCCTTCTTATCTGCTGAACCCGGGCGGCCTTGGCATCGGCCTGCGGGTGCCCTCGTTGCTCCCGGCCAAAGACGCCGCTTCAGCGATGCCCGCCGATCCCGCCGTAAAACCCAAGAGCGATCTCGACATCACCGAAGTCGAGCACCAGCTCATTCTCCAAGCCCTCCAACGCAGCGGCAACAACCGCACCGTCGCCGCCGAGATGCTCGGCATGAGCCGCCGCACGCTTCAACGCAAGCTCAAGGACTTGAACATGGTGCGAACGCATCGCCGACGTGTTCAGCTTGAGGCTCAAGCGCCCGCGTCGTAAATCGTCGGATCATCCAATCCGGCGAGCGCAAATGCCTCAATGCGCTCCACGCAGGTGCCGCACTTACCGCAGTGCAGATCACCCCCTTTGTAGCAGGACCACGTCTTGCCGTAATCGACGCCGAGTGACGCCCCGAGCTTCGCGATTCCGGCTTTGTCGAGGTGAATGAACGGACGCAACAGTTCGATGTGCGCATAGGTGCCCTCGCGCATCGCGGTGGCCATGCCCTGCATGAAAGGCTCGCGGCAGTCGGGATAAATCGTGTGATCTCCGGCATGCGCCGCAATCACCAACGCCTCCGCTTCACGGCTCTCAGCGATGCCGCACGCGATGGCCAGCATGATGCCATTGCGAAACGGGACGACGGTCTTTTTCATGTTTTCGGCGGCGTAATGTCCCTCCGGCACCTCGCCGCCCGACTTGAGCAAGTCGGAGGCAAACAGGCGGTTCACGAAGTCGAGTTCGATCACGTCGTGATGCACTCCCGTTTCGGCACAATGCCATGCGGCCAGCGGAATCTCGCGATGGTTGTGCTTGGCACCGTAGTCAAAGCTCACCGCGCCCACCACCTCATGCTCCTGCCGCGCCCAGTGAAATGCGGTCACGGAATCCATCCCACCGGAGAGCAGCACGAGCGTTTTCATTCGGGCAGGCGCAGCGTTTCGTCGAGGTCAGGAAAACGCGCCTCACAGGTGAGCTGTATGCCGCCGCGCGCACCGAACTTCCCGCGCACCACGACCTGCTTCGGCGCACAGGCTTTTACGATGTCATCAAGCACGCGGTTCACGATGGCCTCGTTGAAGGCAGCGTGGTTGCGATACGAGGCGAGGTAAAACTTCAGCGACTTCGTCTCCACGCACTTCGAGTCGGGAATGTAATAGATTTCGAGGTGTGCCGAGTCCGGCTGACCCGTCACCGGGCAGATCGAGCTGAATTCCGGGGCGCTGAGATGGATGCGGTAGTTTCGTCTCGGCGTGCGGTTCGGAAACGTCTCCAGCACCGCCACGTCCGGCGATGCCGGCAGACGGTTTTCCGATTTTCCGAGCAATGTGAGGTCATTTTCCTGGCTCATGTTCGTCCAGAATGCGGGAGAGAGGCAGGATTGCAAATGCGATGAGCCGTCAGTCCAAGATTACTCGATAGTTTTCCAAATCCAGAATCGTTTCTAAATTTAGAATGCTCAAAGAAGCCCCCATCCTTCCCACCGAAGACACCCTCGCCCCCGGCACGGAGCGCACGCTCGCTATCCTGGAACTCCTCGGCCAACACCGCGCTGGGCTGAGCCTCACCGAGATTGCCCGCGAGCTGGATTTGCCCGTGAACTCCGTCTTCCGCATCACTGGCACGCTGCACAATCGCGGCTACCTCCAGCGCCGCGAGGACGACAAGCGCTTCGTGCTCACGAACAAGCTCTTCGATCTCTCCCGCCCGCAGGTTCGCGAGAAAAGCCTCGTCGTCTGCGCTTTGGAGTCGCTCAAATGGCTGCGCGATGAATCCGGTGAGACCACGCAACTCCTCACCAGCGTGAATCACAAAATGACCGTGCTGGAGCAGTGCATCTCCTCCCAGCCGATCAAAGTCAGCAG
>DAORHS010000092.1:0-10456 GCA_035438165.1 Prosthecobacter sp. | reverse complement strand
GTTGATCAGCCGTCGCCCTGATCTGCGGCTGCTGACCGCGCAGAATGGCAAGGACGGCATCAGTCTCGCCCACGGCTACCTGCCGGATGTCATCCTGATGGACATCAATCTCCCCGGCATCAGCGGCATCGAGGCCATGAAGATCATCCGTCTCGATCCCGCCACCGCGCACATCCCCATCGTCGCCGTCAGCGCCAACGCCATCCCCAGCGACATCGCGAAAGGCCTCGAAGCTGGCTTCTTCCGCTATCTGACCAAGCCCATCAAGGTGAACGAGTTCATGGAGACTCTCAACGCGACCCTGGACTTCGCCGAGAGCGGGGCCGCCATCAAGTGAAGCCCTGGCCAGAGGCTTCACCCGGCAGAAACCTCAATGCGGCCTGATTTCGATGAGATTGCTCACGTTTTCCGGACGTCCTGCCTTGGCGGCGATCTCACCGATCCGCCGCTTGCCTTCAAGGGTGTTCACATGGCCGCGCAGCGTGGTCTGGGCGTGAAGCGTGACGACTTCCACATGCTTCGCATGCGCTGAGAGGGCCGGATCGGCCTGGATGCGTTGTTTGATGAGGCGGGTCTTCTGCTCGTCGCGGAAGCTCTCGCCCTCCTCCATCACGGTGGCGTTTCTGACGAGGCCTTCCTGGGCGCTCTGGCGGGAGTGGAGCCCCTTGTCTGCCTGCACCTCACGGTTCACATAAGTCTCCTGTTGAAAGGATTCTTTGCTGCCGCCATGCCACTTCAACTGCGGCTCGCCGGCGAATTCAGCGAGGGTGCGGTCCAGCACGAGGCCATTGTGGGCCGCATTGAACTGCAAGTCCCTTGCCTGGATGACAGCGTTTTTGGCTCCACCCATGGCCGCCGTGGTGGCAACGACATGGACGATCTGCCCCTTGGACAGATCCATCATCAGGCTTCCCACCGAGCCCAAATATTGGTCGCCGCGGTTCTTGATCTGGAGATTGAGGAGGGAGGAAGTTTTCTGAACATGGCCCAGCCGCAAAATCCGGGCGTTTCTTTGGACGGCCTGGCCTTCGAGATAGAACCACGGTTCCAGGCCATAATAGCGCAGCATCGTGGCCAGACGCCTGCGATCGGAATAAGCCGCCACATCGGACGTGTTGAACTTGGGCGCGGCGTTGAATTTCGCCTTGCTCATGTCCAGTCGTGCCACCTGCGCGTTTTTATCCAGCATGAGTGAGCGGGGTGGCACGGACGTGGTCTTTCCGCCAAAACCCAAAAAACCACCGCTTGTGGTCACGACCACCTCAACCAGGCGCGCATTGATCAGATCAGCGGTGATGAATTTGATTTTGCCCAGCCGGACATTCTGAAGGTTCCAGACTTCCAGGCCGATGAGTTCGGTGACATCTTCCGTGGCGCGGAAGACATCCACATTGGCTGGTGCGGGCCCCCGAGCCTGGAGGCAGAGAGATGACGCGGCGAGGGCGAAGGTGGTCAGTAGTGATTTGAGTTTCATAAGGTTGCTTTCTTGTGCCTGAACGAAGCCCGTGAAGTTGCGCCACCTATTGCGGCGGCCACGCGGCATCTTGATGCCAGATGATAGGTGCGGACACGCTGTGGAAACCATGGGGTGTTCTGCCCACGCATGGGGGCTGTTCCTGCTTTGGGGTGAACACCCCATGGCACTCGGGAGGTATGCGCGCCTAAGCTCAGTCCATGAAGACCCACAAGAAGGCGTCTTGAATCCGGCTTCTCGGCGGATCGTCAACCTCACACACAGACATCCATGAATCTCATTGTCATCCTGCTCATCCTGCTGCTGCTCGGCGGCGGAGGTTACGGATTTCGCTCAGGCAATCACTATCTGGGTGGCGGAGCCAGCCTCATTGTCATCATCCTGGTCGTCCTGCTCGTGACCGGGCGAATTTAGCCACACCGGGCCTTTCCCATTTCGCGGCCGATCGTCCGCTCCTCAAACCCAACCCCTGCAAACTCATGAAACACACTCGTTCCTTGCTCCTCCTCCCGCTCCTTGGCGCTCTGTCCATCACCTCCTGCGTCGTCGATCCAGGTTATGCTGGCGGCGGCTACGGCAACAACTACCGCAGCGGTTACAACAGCTATTCCACATTGCCCCCCAACTACAGTGGCAGCGCCTACTATCTCGGAGGACGTTATTACTCCGGCGGGCAGTATCAAACCGGCAGGTACAGCTACCAAGGGAAGACCTACACCAACCGGTATCAACACAACGGCCAGTACTATTACGGCGGCAGCCACGCTCACTACCCGGGTGACGGCCACAATCATGGCCGGACGAATGAT
Source organism: Prosthecobacter sp. (assembly GCA_035438165.1). Classification (GTDB taxonomy): domain Bacteria; phylum Verrucomicrobiota; class Verrucomicrobiia; order Verrucomicrobiales; family Verrucomicrobiaceae; genus Prosthecobacter. The sequence continues at coordinate 8,173 of DAORHS010000092.1, read as the reverse complement.
ACCAGCCGCCACGGCTCCTCAAGAACGTCATATCGTTCATTCTGATCATCCGCGATCAGACACTGGTGAAGCCGCCCAGGTGGTCCTGCCGCCCCACACCTGGGCGAAATGATGCGCCAGGCGCAGCTTCTGCGCCACACGCACCGAGATGACAAACGGATACAGCGGCGCCTCGCCGATGCTGTGCGAAATTTCGTTCAGCACCGTGGAAAGACACATCCAGCGCTGCAACCACGCCAGGAACTCGCCCTCCTCGGCGATGGTGGACTTCAGCATCGTCGGCAGAAAGCCTGCCTCGACCGGCAGCATCACCAGCGGCAGCGCGAGATGCTTCACTTGAATGCCCAGATCCTCGCAGGTTTCCAGGCCGTCCACGATCTGCAAATAGTGCGCCCACGTTTCGGCCCAGTCCTCCCACGGATGCGAGGCCGCGTACGCGGTGATGAAGTTCTGCTCCCAATCCGCCGGAGCACCGCGCTGGTAGTGCGTGCTCAGTGCGGTGGAGTAGTCCAGCCATTCATCGCCAAAACGCTCCCGAAACGCCAGCCGCAGCGGATCATCCCAGTTGAGATCTGACAGACAGCGCTGCCAGAGATAGTGCGCGCTCTCATGGCGGAAATGCCCCAGCAAGGTGCGGCTGCTTTCGCCCAGTTGCTGCCGGTTGATCTGCCGGTACGTGTCGTCCGCCTCCTCCAGATTCACCGTGATCACACCATTGAGATGTCCCGTTGTCACCGTGGGATTCGAGAGCGTGCTCACAATGTCAAAGGCCAGACCCGCCTGCGCATTCGCCATTTTCGACGGCAGCGTGATGCCCAGACGCAGCATCGTGTAGATGAGCCGCCGTTTCGCCATCTCCATGCGGCCCCACAGCATCAGATTTCGCCCCGTGCTCAAGTCCGGGATCGTGCGGTTCATGCCGCAGGCCGCACACAGTGTTTCTTTGGCATCCGCAGGCAGCGCCCAGTTGCACACGCCATGCTTCACGCCGTTGGCGCAACGCTTCATCTTGCCGCCGGGCCGCAGCCGCACCATCAAGCCCTGAACCGGATCATAGCCCACATCCCCGCCGCACTTCAGGCACTTGGAACTGCCGAAGAAAAGCACGTTGCCGCAGTCACAGGTGAATCGTTGCATGAAGAAGATGGAGCAGGAACAAAGCCACCTTCCTCTCGTTGCGTTTCACCTTTCTGTCATGCGATGCTTGACCTTTATGCAGAGGCCCTCCCCTTCAAAGGCGCCCGCGCGTCCTTCGCCTTCGGGTTCATGGCGGTGATGCTGTTGAGGAAACTGATCGTGACGCCGTCGCTGAAGAACTCGCAGGTCACGGTGTCGCTGTGCGGTGTTTCGTAGTAGCGCCACTGCATGATCAGCGTGCTTTCGTCGGCCCACGCAGCTCCGGCGGCAATTTTGGATGGCACCGGCTTCTTCGGCATGCCACCGGAGATCAGGCGCGGCGGCGTGCCGGGAAACACGGCCTCGCAGCGCTTCCAGTCGTCGAAGCCGCAGACGATTTCGTGATCGTCCGCTTTGAAAACGCACACGCCATCGCGGAAGTCGAAGGCGGCCATCTTGAGGCCCAGATCATTCGCTTCGAGCGTGAATTTCATCGCTCTCGGCGCAGACGACTTCTGACCGGAAGGCAGCGCGAGTTTGAGAGAGCGCCGCCGGCTCAAATCGGCGGCGGGTGATGCTTTGGCATCGAAAGCGGGCAGCAGATGCTTCCAGACGAGATCGAGCTGGCCCTGCATGTTTTTGTTCTCGCTCGTCATCACGATCACGGCGTCCTGCTCCGGCAATACAATCGTGAACTGACCGAAAGCGCCGTCGCCTCGGAATGCGGTGCCCTGGCAGCGCCAGAACTGGTAGCCGTAGCCCTGCAGCCAGTCGTTCTGCGCTTTTGGCCGGTCCGGTTTGTCGCCGCCGGGCTGCTGGATGTGTAACTTCGTCGCTTCCTCGATCCATGACGCAGGGAGGAGCTGCCTGTCGTTCCATTTGCCTTTTTGCAGCAGGAACTGGCCGAACTTCGCGAGGCCTTCGGTCTGGATGCTCAGCCCCCACCCGCCCGTGTTGATGCCGCGCGGACAGGTCTCCCATTTCATGCCGCTGATGCCGAGCGGCGTGAACAAACGAGGCGTGAGGTAGTCGAGCACGGTCTGCCCGGTGACCTTTTGCACGATGGCCGAGCACATGTAGGTGGCCACGCTGTTGTACATGAACTGCGTGCCCGGCTTGTGCGTGATGTTCTGCGCCAGAAAGGTGCGCACCCAGTTCTCTTCTTTGACCACGCTGCCCGTCGGCTCCTTTTCATTGCCCGGTGTCATCGTTAGCAGATCTCGCACGCGCATTGCCGCGAGATTGTCGCTGATCGTGGAGGGAAGATCGTCGGGGAAAAACGAGATCACCTTGTCTTCCACGCTCATCTTTCCTTCCGCGACGGCGAACCCGACCGCCGTCGAGGTGAAGCTCTTGCTCATCGAGTACATCGTGTGCACCAGCTCCGGCCCATACGGCTCCCACCAGCCTTCGGCGACCACCTTGCCATGTCGCATCACCATGAGGCTGTGCAGCTCGAACTTCGCCTCCGCCGCCGCATCGAGAAAATCGAGGATCGCCTTCGACGACACACCTTCCGCCTCCGGCGTGCTTCGTGCGAGCTTCGCGGCGGTCGCCTCCGCGTACGTTTTCGGAATCCACAGACTGAAGGTGGCGAGACTGGCGTGCTTGAGAAAGGAACGGCGGTTTGGAGACATGATTTGATCCTAAACTGGCAATTCAGATTCCAACAAGCACGCTTTCAAAATCCCGTGTTGGGAAACCAGCGGCTGAAGTGGTTCTCATCGAGTCGCGTGAGCGGGATCGTCAGCGGGGTCGGTACACCGTTCTTCGCCCAGCGCAGGAGGTCATCGCGATGGCCGAGCTTGCCGAGAATGTCGAAGACGTTGCCGGGGGAGTTGTCGGGCCAGCCTTTCATCACCTGCGGGTCCCAGATGGCGACGCCGGGCGCGCCTTGGAGCAGCCAGGCGGCGGCTTTCTGGCAAAGTTCCTTCGGTTTGCCGGTTTTCCAAGCGATGACCATCGGATAGGCCTTCGTGTTCGTGCCTTTGGTGATGCGCTGATAATACTCCATGTCGATCTGCCCCGGTGTCTTCTCAAACGAGGTGTGGTAGGCGAACCATGTCGTCGCGATGTCATCGACGAGGCCGCGCTGAATCCAGTTCGGCAGGTCGAGGCCCCACTTTTGGTTGTCGGCCTCCTTGGCAAAGGTTCCGAGCGAGATTTTGTAGTGCTCCTTGCGGCCTTGTTTGGCGGCGGTTTCATCCAGCAAGGCGCGTACCTCCAGCATGAAGTCGGTCATGATGGCCGCACGTGTGGCGTGGATACGCGGATCGTCATCTTCGACGGATTTGGCATCGGCGTTGTGCATCTGTTTGAAGCGCGCGCAAAACGCGTCCTCCCAAAGCATGAGCGGCATGCCACGATTGAAGACAAAGCCGACACCCTCGGGTTGGAGTTCGAGCGTTTCGCGGAAGATCTCGATCAGATGCCTGCGCACTTCGGGATTGGCGTAGCTCATGTAAAACGTCGGCGTGCCGTCGCGGTCGATGCAGCGCCATTCCGGGTGCTGGTAGAAGAATTTGCTGTTGAAGGTCTCCTCATACGGCATCGAGCCGACCCAGCCCGCAGGCCGCAGCATCACATGAAACTCCGCCCCTTGAGCCTTCGCGGCCTCACGCGCGACCTTGAGCGGGTTGATGCCCTTCTTGAACAGCGTCTCCAGCGACTTCGTATAGACCGAATACGCACCGGTGGGGAAATCAACGGTGCCTTCGCCGGGATAGGTGCCGACCTTGCTCGGGTAACACACCAGATCGCTGCCTGTGACCTGGAACCACCATTTGCCGATGTCCGTGCCTTCGTAACCGCGAAATTCCTCCGCCAGCTCCTCCGCCGTCGTCGGCTTGAAAGGCCAGATCCAGCTATGACCATCAAACGTGGCGATGGAGGTGCGATGCTTCGATTTCGCCTGGCTCGCTGCCACTTCCGCATCCGTCATCGGCACGAGCTTCACGTAGCAAACCGTCGCCGGCAGCCCTGGCATCGGCGCGATCTCCAGCGACTGCCCTTTCAGCTCCGCCACGGTGACAAAGCATTCTTGAATCACCGCACGCCGGTTCGGCAGCAGCGCGAGATTGTTCGCCATGCGCCGGAAGACCGGCTCATCACTCAGCTTCGCCTTGATGCCGTTGCCGCCGATGTTGAAGCCGCCCGAGGTCGTCGCCAGTCCCACATACACGCCATGCCAGCCGCGCTGCGCGAGCGGCATGCGAACCACGGGTGGATTCGTGGCGCTGTAGATCGACAACGCGGTGCCTTTCATCTCCGCCGTCTCAAACGGAATCATCTTCCACTTCCCCTTTTGCCGCTTCCCGGTGATGAGCGCCGAGGTCGGCTCCGCCTTCGATAGGTCCGTGAGCACCTCAGCCTTTACGACCTGCGAGAGACGACGCGAGTCATGTCGAAAAGACTCCTGTGAGAAGGACTGAAGCGTGAATAGCGCGAGCACTGCAGAAGTTGCCAACCGTGTCATGAAACCGGAAACGTCCTCAGGCGGACGAACTTGTCCGCCGCCGGCGAATGGCAAACCGCCTCATGCTTATGACCGGGGAGATTTGACCTCTGAAAAGTCTTTGCTTCACAGCACGCCTTGCCATCGTGCGCACTTCCACCGCCCATGCATCCGGACATCGCCCCCATCGCCGAAGGACTCGGCATTTCGCCCGAAAACCTCATTCTTCATGGACGGTACATGGCCAAGGTGAGCCTCAAGGCCCTGCATGACCAGCCACAGCGGGGAAGGCTCATTCTCGTCTCCGCCATCACGCCGACACCTGCGGGCGAGGGCAAAACGACCGTCTCCATCGGCCTTGCGCAGGGGTTGAAGAAAATCGGGCGCAGTGTGGCGCTGGCGCTGCGACAGCCGTCGATGGGCCCTGTGTTTGGCCGCAAGGGCGGCGCCACCGGCGGTGGCAAAAGCACGGTACGGCCTGCGCATGCGATCAATCTGCACTTCACCGGCGACTTTCACGCCATCACCTGTGCGCACAATCTTCTCTCGGCAGTCATCGACAATCATCTCTTCCAGGGCGACTCACGTTTGTCGCCGGAGCACGTGCTGTGGAAGCGCGTCATGGACATGAATGACCGCGCCCTGCGCCTCGTGCGCACCGCCGTGGGCAAGCCGACCGAGCGTGTCACGGGCTTCGACATCACCGCGGCTTCCGAGATCATGGCGATCCTGTGCCTTGCCGAGTCGCTGCCAGACCTGCGCCACCGGCTCGAACGCATCGTCGTCGGCTTCACGCCGGAGGGCGAACCGGTGTACGCCAAAGAATTTCGCGTCACCGGCGCCATGATGGCCCTGCTGCGCGAGGCGCTGCCGCCGAACCTGGTGCAGAGCGTCGAGGGCGTGCCCGCCTTCCTGCATGGCGGGCCGTTTGCCAACATCGCGCATGGCTGCAACTCGGTGCTGGCCACGCGCATGGCGCTCGCGCATGCGGATTTTGCCGTCACGGAGGCGGGGTTCGCGTTTGATCTTGGCGGGGAGAAGTTCATGCACATCAAGTGCCGTCAGAGCGGCCTCGCGCCTTCGGCCATCGTGATCGTGGCGACCGTGCGCGCACTCAAGATGCATGGCGGTGCCGCGCTGGACCAGCTCACGCAGCCCGACACCGAAGCACTGAGCCGTGGACTGGAAAACCTGGCCGCGCATCTCGACAGCGCCGCGCAGTTTCAGCGTCCGGTCATTGTGGCGATCAATCAGTTCACCAACGATCATGAGGACGAGCTCGCCCTCGTGCATGCGTTCTGTGCCGCGCGCGGAGTTCCCTGCGCCACGGCCAATGTGTTTGGTGAAGGCGGTGATGGCGCGGTCCAGCTCGCTGAAAAAGTGCTCGCCGCCCTGCCGCAGGAGGATCTGCCGCTGCCTTTTCTCTATCAGCCGGACGACAGCGTCGAGGCGAAGCTGCTCGCCATCGCCACGAAGATCTACGGAGCCGCCGGCGTGCTGCTCACCGATGAGGCGAAGGCCAGGCTCGCGCTGTTTGCCCGCAGCGGCTTCGACAAGCTGCCGCTGTGCATGGCGAAGACGCAGGACTCGCTCTCCGACGACGCGAAGAAGCGTGGAAGGCCGCGCGGCTTCACGATCACCGTGCGCGATTTTGAAATCGCCAACGGCGCCGGTTTCCTCGTCGCCCTGACCGGAACGATGATGCGCATGCCCGCGCTGCCGAAGGTGCCTGCGGCCGAGCGCATCCACGTCACGGACGACGGCATCATGAGCGGCATTTAGCGAGGTCTTGCCGCCATGACGTGCACGCTCTAGCATCCGTCGCGCATGATTCTGGCCCGCCCGCTCATCTTTGGCTTTCCGTTGCTCGTCGGGGCGGTGGCGTGCTGGTCGGCGCTGGAGTCCAAACGCAGCCGCGCACGGCCCTCGGATGGGATTGTGGTCATGCTGCCGCAGGGCGTGCCGGCATTGAATCCTTTTCTGCCGGCGACCGAGGTGGAGAGGGAAATCATCGATCTGGTGCATGAACCGCTGATCCGGCTGGGGGCGGACGGCGGTCTTCAGCCGGCGCTGGCGGAATTCTGGCGCTGGACGCAGGACGTGACCTGCTGGTTTCCGGATGAGACGACGGTCAAACGCGCGCATGAACTGCTGCTGGCCCAGATCGGCGAGACCAACCGCTGGCTCGAGTGGCATCTCAGTGCGGTGCGGGTGGAGGGGAACACGCTGCTGCTGAGTTTCAGTGAAATCTCCCCGGCGGGTGCCGATCATGCGCTGGAAGCCATCGCGGAACTGAGACCCCAGACGGTCGCGTTCTGGCGCATCGAGCGTCGGACGCCGCTGCGTGAGGCATGGGACCGGTTCGTGGCGGCGTCACCGCTTGCCGCCCAGGTGAAGCGCGTGTGGTTTGACGGTGCCAACGCCTGTGAGATCGTGGTGACCGGCCCCTCGCAGCGGCTGCTCGATGAACTGCGGCGGTTCTTCGATTCAGACCCGGCCGGGCCGATCGTGATGAATCCCCTGGCCGAGGCCGGAGCGCTGAGCGAACCGGTGCTCGACTTCGACATGCGTCCCGGCCGGACCTGGCACGACGGCACGCCGGTGACCGCGGAAGATGCCAGGGCGAGCCTCGAATTCCTGCGCACCCGCGACTGGCCGCTGCCGAGCCGCGAAGCGTTGCGCCAGATCCAGGCACTGGAGGCGCAAAACAACGGCGCACGCCTGCATGTCACGTTTCGGAGGCGTCATGGCGCGGCATTGTGCGGGTTCGTGAATCTGCCGGTGCTGCCTGCCGCATGGCTGCGCGCGCATCCGAAGGCGGAGAACGCCGATTTCATCGCGCATGCGCCGCCGGGGGCGGGAGCCCATCGCATCGCCACGCGGGATGCGCGTTCGCTCATGCTGGCACCCGTTCGCCAGGACAACGAGGCCCCCCGCTTTCTGTTCAACTTCCTGGCCTCGCCGCTGATGACGCAGATCGGCATGCGCACGCGCACGGTGGACCTCGTCTGGCCGGCGGCGGATCGTACGCAGCTTTCGCAACTGCGGTTCACCCCGCCACGCCAGCGGCTGGTCGTGCTCTGGAACACGCGGCATGACGTTCTCAAAAACGTGCGCCTGCGTGAGGCGCTCGCGATGGCCACGGACGCGGACGCGCTCACACGCACACTGCCCGGACGTCTGGGACACGTGGATGCCAGTTTGTTTGCGCCCGGCCTGTGGTTCAGCACCCGGGCGGAGCAGCAGCCGTTTCAACTGGAGCAGGCACGACAAATCCTCGCTGATGAAGGCTGGCCGCGCGATGTCGAGGGCATCGCCCGCAGTCCGGAACGTCCGTTCCAATTCACCCTGCTCGTCCCGTCCGGAGATGCGCTGCACACACGCACGGCGGACCTGCTCGTGACGCAGTGGCGCCAGCTGGGCGCACGGGTGACCGTCGAGCACATCGCAGATGCGCAGGCCCTCGCACAACGCCTGCGTGAGCACCGCTTTGACGCCGTGCTGCTGGATCAGCGCTTCGAGGTTTCCTGGGATCAACTGCCGTGGTGGCACTCTTCCCAGGCCCGGCCCGGTGGAACCAATTTCTGCGGCGTCACCGATCCG
>DAORHS010000091.1:0-10496 GCA_035438165.1 Prosthecobacter sp. | reverse complement strand
GTGGAGCTTGCCGAGCAGCATGCAGGACGACTCGTCGCCATCTACAGCCCGGTTGATCTCCCCGGTATCGGCCGTCTCTTGTTCGAGCGCCTTCAACCCACGCAGCTCGTGCTCGTCGAGGCCGAGGTGTGGCCGAATCTGACCTCCTCCGCCGAACGCCTCGGCATTCCTGTCTCGTTGGTCAACGCACGCCTCTCCCCGCGCAGTGAACGCCGCTATCGGAAGTTCCGCTGGCTCGTCGAACCGGTCTTCCGCATGCTCAAACAGGTGCTCGTGCAGGAAGAGGACGACATCGCCCGCTGGGAAGGTCTCGGCGTCGATCTCGACCGCATCCACCTCACCGGCAGCATCAAGTACGATCCTGAAGGTGCCACCGCCCCCGTCGCCAAGATCGACGACCTGCGCACCGTGCTCACGCAAACCGGCATCTCGGCGTCACAACCGATCCTCCTCGCCGCCAGCACCCACGCAGGCGAGGAAATCGAGCTCGCCCGCGTCTTCCAACGCCTACGCGAAAAAATCCCCGACCTCGCGCTGTTCATCGTGCCACGTCACGTCGAACGCCGCGCCGAGATCACCGCCGCGCTCAACACCATCGGCATCACCCCCGCTTTGCGCAGCGATTCCGCCGCACGCGTCGATCCCACCGCGCCCGTCTTCATCATCGACACCACCGGCGAACTCGCCGCCTGGCAGCACCTCGCCACGCTCGTCGTCGTCGGCAAAAGTTTCCTCGCCGAAGGCGGTCAAAACCCCGCCGAAGCCGCGCTGGCACAGAAGCCCGTCCTGTTCGGACCTCACATGGAAAACTTCACGCCACTGGTCGAACTGCTGCTCAAAAAGAAGGGCGCGCAGCAGGTCGAGAACTTCGACGAGCTCACCACCGCCTGCCTTGCACTGCTGCAGGACGCGGCCAAAGCCGCTCAGATGGGACAGTCAGGCCAGCGAGCCCTCCAAGCCCATCAAGGCGCGACGCAAAAGAGCGTGGAGTGTTTGATCCGCGTGTGATCAGCCGCGATAACCAAAAGCGCGGCAGCTGGAGTGCGGCGGCCCTCCGCCGCTTTTCGCGAACCGCGAGACGTTCGAAAGCGCCAGAGGGCTGGCGCACTCCAAGACGCTCTCGCGAGATTTCACCCCCACAAGGACTGCGGATACTCACCCGCGTCGATGAGCGCACGAATGCTGGCGACGACCTCGGCTTTGTCCTCGGGATAGGTGACACCAAACCACTTGCCGGTCGTTTCGAGCACGCGCACCTCGGCTTTGCCCGCATGGATGAGCGCATCCACTTCGGCAGGCACGTAGCACTCGGATTTGAGTTCTTGGCCACGCTTCGTGAGGAATTCGGTGAAGGCCTGGCGCAGTTGCGGGAAGATGTCCGGCGTGAAGCCGAAGAAGTTCATCGAGACGACTTCATCGCCGGTGAGCGGCACGTAAGCGCCCTCGACCTCGCGGTTTTCCGCACCGTCGCCGTGTTTGAAGATTTTCGTCATCTCCGTAACCGTCGCCAGCATGCCGTTCGCGTCGCGTTTGCAGACGCCACGTGAGACACTGCCATGTTCCGAGAGCGTGTTCTTCAGGTAGAAGCCGACCATGGACCAGTGGCTCCTGCCGTCGTTCGGACGCGGCTGGATGAGATCGGCGGCGATCTTCTTGTAGGCGTCCTGGCCGTAGAAATCATCAGCGTTGATCATGAGGAAGGGCTCGTTCACCACGTTCGCGGCGGCGAGGAGCGCATGCGCCGTGCCCCAGGGCTTCGTGCGGCCTTCCGGCACTGAGAAACCGGCGGGCAGGTCGTTCAAATCCTGAAACGCGTAGTCCACGGCGATGCGCCCTTCGAATTTCGAGCCAATCTGCGTGCGAAACAGCTCCTCGAAGTCGCGGCGGATGACGAAGACGACCTTGCCAAATCCGGCGCGGATGGCGTCGAACACCGAGTAGTCCAGCACCACCTCCCCCGAAGGCCCCATGGCGTCGAGTTGCTTGAGACCGCCGTAACGGCTGCCCATGCCGGCAGCGAGAATGAGAAGAGTGGGTTTCATGGTGAAAAGTGGGGTGCATCCATTGGAGCGCTCCCCCAGTGCGTCAAGAGACAGCGAACAGAGACTTGTGCTCTGCCACCGCCTCGGCTTACATCGTGCCACATGCTTCCAGACATCACGAAACTCATCCAGCTCCAGGAACGCGACCAGCGCATCCGCGGGCTCCAGAAAGATCTCAAGGACATCCCCAACCAGCAGGCGCGGGCGAAAATGCAGCTGGCGGGTGATCAGGCCGCCGTGGAGGCCGCCAATCTGGCCATGAAGGAGGTCGAGGTGAAGATCAAAAACATCCAGCTCGATGTCCAGACCCGCCAGACGTCGATCAAACGACTGCAGGACCAGCAGTTCGAAACCCGCAAGAACGACGAATTCGCCGCCCTCGGCCACGAGATCAAACGCTACCAGGAAGAGGTCACCAAGCTCGAAGACGGCGAACTGGATCAGATGGAGGCGCTCGAAGCCGCCAAGGCGAAGCTCAAGGAAGCGCAGGCCAAGCTGGCGGAGACCCAGACCCGCGTGAACGAGGACCTCAAAAACCTCGACGAACGTGCCGCGGGTGTGAAGAAGCGCCTCGATGATCTCACCGCCGAACGCGCCACGCTCGCCGCGCCCATCGATCCGGACGCACTCGATCTCTACACACGCATCTTCACCAAGAAGGGCGACGCCGCCATCGTGCCGATGGAGAACGCCCAGTGCGGTGGCTGCCACATGAAAGTGGTGGTCGGCGTCATCCAGTCGCTCAAGCAGTCCGAATCGCTCACCCAGTGCGAGAGCTGCGGCCGCATTCTCTATCTGGTGGAGTAGCTCTCACGATCGGATGGGGTCACGGGGATTGTGCCCCGTGCCCCTTCCACACCACCGGACGTGCGGTTTTCCGCATCCGGCGGTTGCTGTCACTAGCTCCGTTCAATACGTTTCAATTGATAAGTTCATGTCCATGCCGGGCACACGAGCGGCGCTTGCCAAGCGCCGGGGGGGGGCGGCTTTTGTGCTTTGGGATGAAGGCGGTACTTGACGGGGGGCTGACCTGTCCGCGAAGGTACCACCTCAACCACCCGACCCCTCTGTCGAGACCATGCCCGAGAACTCGTCCCTCACTTCATCCCCTGATTCTGTCATCGAAGCTGCGCGTGCCACCGTGGAAGCGCAGCGTGAGGCGGTGAAGGAGTATCCGGGCAAGGCGCCGGGGCTGGTGCGCGCCCTGCAGGCGCTGGGCGACGCGCAGCGTGAGGCGGGAGATGTCGCCGCGGCGGAGGGGACGTACCGCGAGGCGCTGGAGGCGGGCAAGGAACTGGAACTGCCGGCCGAGGTGATGGCGAACGTGCGCACCAGCCTGGCGACGCTGCTGGATTTCAGCGGACGGGAAACGGAGAGCCTGCCGTTCTATGAAGAGGCGATCAACAATCACGAAGCGCTGGGCGGAGAGAACACCGAGGTGGCGGCGCAACTGCGCAACAACCTGGCGATGACGTACAAGTGCATGGACAAGTTTGCGCTGGCGGAGCAGCACTACCTGCGCGCGCTGGAGACGCTGGAGAACAAGCGCGGGCGCAAGTCGGAGTCCGTGGCCTGTGTGTTCAACAATCTGGGCAGCCTGTACTACGCGGCCGGGTTTCCCGACCAGGCGAAGGAGATGTTTGAGGACGGGCTGCAGATCCGCATCGAGGTTCTGGGAGACAAGCACCGGGATGTGGCGCAGTCGTTGTGCAATCTGGGCACGGCCTGCCACGAGCTGAAGGACAACGAGGCTGCGAAGAAGCACTTCGAGAAGAGTCTCTCGATCCTGGAGTCGCAGCTTCCCGCGGAGGCGGCGAGCTATGAGGCGATCGGGCTCGATTACATCGCGATGCTCGAAATCATCGGCGAGGACGGCAAGGCTTCATCCTTCAAAAAGCGCATGGAGAAGGTGCTGGTGGCAGTTTGATGCACCGTGGCGTTTGCCAAACGCACGGTCCGCATGAAAGGTGAGCGCGGAATGATTCCCACACCCACTTCCCACGAGAAAACCTGGACCGGCACGGCGGTGTCTGACGGGGTGGCGCATGCAGTGGTGCATGTGTTGAAGGATCACTTCGACGAGCCGGACGAGGACACCATCGACCCCGGAACAGAAGATCATGAAATGACGCGTCTGCATGCCGCGCTGGCGGTGACGCGCCACGAGATAGAGGAGCTGCAGCGTGTGATGGCCGGGGAGCAGGGCAGCGCTGAAAGCGAGATTTTCGAGACGCATCTGCTGATCCTGCAGGACTCGACGATCCTGAAGCAGACGGAGAAGACCGTGCGTGAGAAACACGTGTGCGTGGACTGGGCCTACTACAAGCTGATGTGCAAGCACATGGATGCGCTGCGCGGGCTCTCGGACGCGTATTTGCGGGAGCGTTTTCTCGACGTGAAGGACGTGACGCATCGTGTGATGCGCCATCTGCGCGGCGAGCTGATGAACCACCCGATGTTTGACGAGCCGGTGATCGTGGTGGCGCATGATCTGACGCCCTCGGACACGGTGCAACTGGACCGCACCAAGGTGCTGGGCTTTGCCGTGGAAACGGGCAGCTCGGTGTCTCACGCGGCGATCATCGCACGCTCGCTGGCGCTGCCGGCGGTGGTGAAGCTGCACGGCATCTGTGAAGAACTGCACAGCGGGGACACGGTGCTGCTGGACGGCGAGGGCGGTCTGCTGATCCAGAACCCGAGCGCGGAGACGCTGGCACGCTATCGTCTGCGGGAAGAGCAGGCGGAGCGGCGTGAGGATGTGTTTCAGGTGGAACGCCACAAGCCTTCGCTGACGCGCTGCGGCACCGCCATCTGCGTGGGCGCGAATGCGGAGTTCATCGAGGAAGTGGAGATCGTGGAGGACAGCGGCGCCGAGGAGGTCGGACTGTTCCGCACGGAGTTTCTGCATCTGGAGAACCCGGACGCCACAGAGGACCAGCTGGCGGTGGCCTACAGCCGTGTCGTGCGTTCCCTCGCGCCCAAACGCGTGGTGTTTCGCACACTCGACCTCGGTGGCGACAAGATCGATGAACGGCTCGCCATGGAACCGGAGCCGAATCCGTTTCTCGGCTGGCGTGGCATCCGGCTTTCGCTGGGACGGCTGGATTTGTTCAAACGCCAGCTGCGTGCGCTTCTGCGCGCAGCGGTGCACGGACGCGTGGGGATCATGTTCCCCATGGTTTCCGGTGTGCAGGAAGTGCTGGAGGCCAAGGCCGTGCTCAACGACTGCGCGGATGAACTCACGGCGGAAGGCATCGACGTGCCGGATGAGATCGAAATTGGAGCGATGATCGAGATTCCCAGCGCGGCTTTGTCGGCGGATCTGATCGCGGCGGAGGTGGACTTTCTCAGCCTCGGAACGAATGATTTGATCCAGTACACGATCGCGGTGGACCGGCTGAACGACCGGGTGGCGGGATTGTACCAGCCCACGCACCCTGCGGTGCTGAGGTTGATCAACATGTCGGTCAAGGCCGCACGTGGTGCGGGCATCCGCATCGGCATGTGCGGTGAGATGGCGTCGGACCTGTCGCTCACTCCTTTGATGATTGGTCTCGGTTTGAACGAACTGAGCGTGGCGACGACGCAGATCGCACGCGTGAAGCATGCGGTACGGCGCCTGGGCGTGGCGGAGTGTGAAGAGCTGGCGAAAGGTGTCCTGACATGCACCAGCCCGGCCGAGATACGGGCTCTCAGCCGGGCTGTGGCGGACCGTTGCTATCCCGAGTTGTTCGAGTAGCCGGCGGTTTTGGGGTTAAGCGGCGAGTTTGGCCTTCGTCTTGCGCGTCGGCTTCACAGGTTTCGGAGCCATCGTGGGGCGGAAGGCGTCGCCAAAGAGATACTGGCGCGCGCTGTCCACCTGGCCCATGACGCGGCGGTTCCACTTGGTGTATTCCTTGCCCAGGCGTTCTTCGGCGTCTCCCTGCTGAAGCGCGGAGTCGAGGCTCATGTGTTCGGTGCTCAGCTCGACCTGGAAGGTGATTTCCGGGATGTGGAGCTCCACGGCTTCAAACATGTCCATCACGCGGGCGGCATAGCTGGTGTCCCAGACTTTGTCGTCTTCGTCGTAACAGCTCGTGACCAGATGGGCGATGAGGTATTCGGCGTTGTCGGAGAAGACTTCCGCTGCTTCGATGACTGAATCGAAGCTCTCGCGGTCCGCCGTGACGGGCAGCACCACGGAGACGGCCACTCCGGCGGCATGAAGGATCTGGTCCATCTCGCAGCCTTGGTAGAATTTGTTGAAAAACTCACCCAGGCCGGTGCCCACGTCCAAAATGGTCAGCGGGGAGGCGTCAACGTGGGCGAGGAATTCTCTCGGAGTCAGCGAGCTGACGTCGAGAGCCGTGGAACCCATTTCGGTGGGGGCATCCTCTTCGGTGAGGGAGAGGAGCTGATGGGAGACACCGTACTGCTGGAGGTAGCGGTGGAAGCAGAGCGCCAGAGTGCTCTTGCCGGTGCCGGGGTAGTCGTTCTGGATGAGGATGAGCTTCTTCATAGTATTTTTCGCGGATTGCATGGTTATTATCGAAATTATGAAAAAGATTGCAAGGATAAATATTTTACATTTCCATAATTTTAATGATTTGAGACTCCGTCGAAGCGGCTGAATCCAAGCAAAATCAAGGTTTGCCGACGTTTTGGGCTACCCTCGTCCTCTGGGTGAAAAAAATTACCGACGTTGGTCTCAAACGGGCCTTCCACCACCTGATGAGGTGTTCATGGGGTGCCAGTTCACCCGAATGATTCCCACCGAAGCCGTCCTTGCGCAGTGAACAGGAGGCACTAATATCCGCCCCTCACAGCACCTCCTACCCCGTGGTGTAATGGTAACACAGGAGATTTTGATTCTCTCGTTCAAGGTTCGAATCCTTGCGGGGTAACCACTCAGGCATCGGCCATTCAACGGCCGCCTTTTTAAGGCGCAGGCATCACCCAAACGCTCGTTGATGTGCTACGACGGTTGAGAAACGCGCCATGGGTGGCTTTGAGCTGCAGCAGATCATTTTGGGATCGCAGGCTGGCGTCCTTGGTGGAAGTCCAGATCGCGGAGGCCTTCGGATTTTGGAAGAACCAATAGCCGTCGTAACCACTGGCTCCAGGCTTGCTGTCGCCTCTCCACAGTTGAAGAGCGTCGGCGGTGCCGGGATTCATCGTGGCGGTGAAAATCTCGGCGTTTGTCATGTTCAAGCCGGCAGGGGTGGCATCCAGCGGCCAGGGATTGGCGAAGAGGTTGAACCCTGGGGTCACCAGTCGTGCCAAGGGCGTGGTTCGGACCTCGCCGGTCATGATCAGCGTGCGAGGTGCGGCGTTGCCCGTTTTCAGCAGTACGCCCGTGCCCGGCGGAATGAGGGTGGCGTCCGCGTTGGTCAGCGTGGCATCTCCCGCGGCATTCCACTGATGATAGGAGCCGCCTTTGAGCAGCCAGAACGTGCGGAAGCCCGACGGGGTGCTGAACAGGACCTGATCCGCCGTGGAAGGATTGGTCGAGCCGCTGAAGAGGTTCTTGTCGAACACCTGCCCGAGTGTGACGTGTTTATGAATGGCGATGCGGGCACCGGCGATGTCGGCAGGGATCTCGTCGAGGGTGTTGTTGGATGACTCCGTATCAATCAGGAGCACGCGGTCGCCCACGTGAGAGAGATCAAAGTGATGGCCCGCATGGGCGCCGTCCCTGATTTCCAGATAGTAACGGGCATCCGGATCAAACACGCCGGGCAGATACGAGGCGTCGGCAAGATAGACCACGTTGTCGGCGGTCGAGTGAGCCAGGCCGGAGAAAACCGGCGCATTCACGAGATTCATGCCGACCGACTGAACGCCCTTTTGCACCGTAAGCTGCTGCCACGCGACGGGTTTGCCGGTTGCGGTCTCGTGGGTGGCCGTGCTCTGAACTTTCAAACGCACGATGCCATGTTCGAGGCTTTGTCCCGCCGCCGTGTCGAGATTTTCCCAGCGCAGGGTTTCCGTGCCGTCCGCGTTTTGGAGCACCACGGGAGCGGCGACGAGAAAGGTCCACGTCTTCAAATCGACACTGCTTTCCAAAAACCAGCGCAGATCACGGGCGCCTTGAGGACGGATGATGCTGGCGCTGACGTGATCGTTTTGAGTGTCGAGCCGCAGATCTTCACCTGCATGAATGCCGCTCCCTGCACTGCCGCCCAGGGAGTACTCGAGCAGATCAGGCAGATCGTCGCCGTCCCCATTGGTGGTGGCGGAAGTCTGGCCGCCAGTGCCGTTGCTGCGTCCGCTTTCGATCCACGCGGCAAAGGTCGAAGGGTAGGAACTGCCGGAGCCGGCGAGCAGGCGCTCGGCGGGCACGATCTCACGCGGCTGGCTGGCGCTTTCCCAAAGCAGACGCGCCACCGAGTCACCACCGCCTTCAAAGTATTCCATCTGGATCGTCACCGGCACGTTTGCCACAAGATCGATTTCGGCGGTGTTGGTCTGCTCGCTGTGATGAGTCCAGTTGTTGATGAGCAACCGGCCGTTGACCCAAAGACGCACGCCGTCATCGCTCATCGTGGTGAATGTGTAACGTTCGCTGTGGCGCGGAATGATGAAGCCGTGCCAGCACACACTGAAGTTGTCTGCGGCCACGCGTGTGTCAGGAGCGCTGCCGTTCCAGCGGAAATCGACGGCGCTATCGGTGCGGCTGAAGCGAAGCTG
The DNA here is from genome assembly GCA_035438165.1 of Prosthecobacter sp. GTDB lineage: Bacteria > Verrucomicrobiota > Verrucomicrobiia > Verrucomicrobiales > Verrucomicrobiaceae > Prosthecobacter. The sequence goes on along the minus strand of DAORHS010000091.1, from coordinate 1,785 downwards.
GTCAAAGTTGGTGCCGGCATAGTAGTCGGCGGAGAGTCCATTTTGAACGGTCGGCAGTGTTCCGTGAGTGCTCGCGATGTCGATGAAGTTGAGAGCCGTGGTCAGAGCGGCGGCGCTGCCATTGTCGAGCGTGAGAAGGCCATCGGCGACGATCACACGCACCGTTTTGATCTGGAACGTGCCAGCCGGGCAGGCAAACGCATTCCAGACGGTGAGGCCTTCCGCACGCAGCGTGTTTTTGCTCGCCAGGGTGGCATCCCCCACGCTGATGACGAGGTCGTACTCGCCGTTGGGCACCGCGATCTCCCATTTCGCACCTGCCTGCATGCGGATGAAGGTGTCCTGGCGCTGGTCGTGCATGCTGTTGCGATCACGACCCAGAAGCGTGTGGTCCATGTTCCAGCCGTGCTGCATTCCGTTGCGTGCCGCGAAGACCGCACCGTTGTCCGCCACGTAACTGTTCGGCGTCGGAGCGCCGGCGTTTTGAAAATTGATCCTCGCGGCGAAGGCGGTGACGGGCACAAACGACGGCACGGGGGAGGCAGTGTCGCCGCCTTCGTAGAAAACATGAGGCTGCACATCCGGGTTGGAAAAGGGAGGCGGCTCAGTGGTCGGAGGCAGGCCGCCGGTGTTCGTGAGGTTCAACACATTGGAGGCGAGGTTGCCGAGTCCGGTGAGATCCGTCATCACGTTCGCGGCGATCTCGATGCGCACGCTCGCAGACGAAGGCTCCACGTGGAAGCTGAAGCGGGTGCCGGTGATGCTGAAACCGCTGATTGTTCCGCCAGTGATGCGGATGTCGTCGGCGGTGAAACCACTGGCGGCTTCGCTCAATTGACCGGCCACAGGGAACGAACCGTTCACGGTTGGGCTGGCGGTGCCGAGTGCCACATTCAACGGTGAGGGGGCGTTCACGACTGCGTCGTCAATTTGAGAGAGAAAGGCCACGACTTTGGAGAGCTCGCTGGCTGTCAGCAACACCCCCTGGTGGGCGCGAACCGCATCCGCGAGAGTCGCGGCCGATCCATCGTGCAAATAGGGCGCGGTGTTCCAGAGACCGCGCAGCGTGGGAACATCGAGACCGATGAGCGGGCCGTTCATGCGCTGGCCGCTGTCGGGTTTGATCGTGCCGACGTTGGCGAACACATTAAGCGCGCTGTTGGTGAAGCGCGTGCCGCTGTGGCAGGCGGCGCAGTTCTGCGCGCGGAAGATTTGCTGACCCGCGACCGCATCCGCAGTGAGCGCACCGTTGCCGGCGCGGGAGGGACTGCTGCCAGTCGTGGTCAAGGAGGTGACATAGGCGGCGAGCGCGTCGAGATCCGCACTCACGCCGGCCTTGGCATCGCCGAGCGATTGATCGCGTGTGCCGGTGTGGAAGTCGGCATCACTCATGAGGCCGAGGCCGCCGGCGAAACTGCGGATCTGGCCTTCGAAGTCCTGAATCTCATCAAAGTTGCCGGTCCAATGCACCGGACCATGCGTGCCGTGGCCTTTGAGGGAGATGTTGTTGCGCAGGCCCTCGCCGAAGCCGGTGAAATCCCACACGCGTCCGTCCTGGTCGCCATCGTTGTGACATGCGGCGCAGCTCACATATTTCTGAAGGGCGATGCGCTGGTCGAGCGAGTCGTAGAAAAATTGTTTCCCCTTCAGCACGGCGGCCGGCAGTTTTTCGGTGGCGATGCAGTTCAGCGTGGCGACGAGCTCGGGGGCGGTTTCAGCACCCTCGATCACCGCACTGACGTCATGGACGGTGACGCTGCGATCCATGAAGTTGTGAACGTAGAG
>DAORHS010000090.1:8274-10501 GCA_035438165.1 Prosthecobacter sp. | reverse complement strand
AAAGGATTGCTCAAGGTGTCGATCGAAACACCCAGCGCATAGAGGATCAATGCCGTGCCGATCTGCCCGACGAGTTTCACCTTCGCTCCCAGCGGCTTTATGTCATCCACGAAACCCACGCTGAAAATCAGGGCGTTGCAGATCGCCACGGGAAGCCAGCGGCTCCAGCCGAGGCCACCGATGTAACCCGCCACCAGCGACGCCAGCCCCACCGCCAGGAAGATCGGTGCCCCCCCCAGGCGGGGGATCGCTTTCGCGTGCAGTTTGCGCCGCGTGTCCGGTTCATCCAGGCCGACGGTGCCGCCACGTTTCACGATCCACAGCGTTCCCAGCAGGGAAACCACCAGAGCACCGATGAAGTACAGGGTCAGTTCCCCCCCCGAGAGGCTTCGGGGGCTCCAGGGGAGCATGGGAATCTCGGCAAACATCAGGTCGGTCATGCGCAGGCGGGTCGGTCAGGGCAGATTGAAAACGGCGCGACCATAAGCGTTGCAAAATCAAGGATCAAGACATCGGTGCCAAAGAACTCGTCGGTTGCATCGGCGGCAGATCGCTTCTTGCACTTTCATCCCGCCGCTTTCACCATCGTTGATGCTCCACGACACCATCGCCGCCATTTCCACCTCCATGGGTGAGGCCGCGATCAGCGTCGTGCGCATGTCCGGCCCGCAGGCACTGTCAGTCGCCGCCCAGGCCTTCAAGCTCCCGTCCCAACTGACGCCACGCTTCGCCCATCTCGTCTCCGCCGTCGATGCTGCTGGCAATTCGCTCGATCACGGCCTGCTGCTCCATTTCAAATCACCTGCGAGTTATACCGGCGAGGACGTGATCGAGTTCCATGGCCACGGCGGCGTGCTCGTGACGCAGCGCGTGCTGGAGCGTCTCCTCACCTGCGGTGCGCGTGCCGCTGACCCTGGCGAATTCACCCAGCGGGCCTTCCTGAATGGCAAAATGGACCTCACGCAGGCCGAGGCCGTGATGGATCTCATCCACGCGCAAAGCACGCTCGCCCTGCGTGCCGCGAACGAGCAGCTCGGCGGTGCCATCGGTCGCGAGGCGCAGGCGATGCAGCAGGCGATCATCCCCGTGCTCGCCCACATCGAGGCCTACATCGACTTTCCCGAGGAGGACATCTCGCCCGAAACCGGGGTCGATCTGCTCAAGCGCCTCGACGCCGTGCTCGAACGTGCGCAAAAACTCATCGCCACCTCCGAGCAGGGCCGCATCCTCCGCCACGGTGCCCGCACCGTCATCTCCGGTGCGCCGAACGTCGGCAAAAGCAGCCTGCTCAATCTCCTCCTCGGCTTCGAGCGCGCCATCGTCAGCCCCACCGCCGGCACCACCCGCGACACCATCGAGGAAATCATCCAGGTCCACGGCATCCCGCTGCGTCTCGTCGATACCGCCGGCTTGCGTGAATCCACCGACGACATCGAACGCGTCGGCATCCAGCGCACCGAGCGCGAACTCGACCGCGCCGACCTCGTCATCGAAGTCGTCGATGCCAGTCAGCCAAGTACGACGGACATTCCTGTCCGTCGGTCTGACGCTCCGCCGCAAACAAACCTCCGCCTCAACCTCTCCCCCGAACTCGCCTCCCGCCGCATCCTCATCCTCAACAAAGCCGACCTCGGCATCCATTCAAGCTGGTCCGCTGAACCCAACGCCATCCCGCTCTCCTGCCTCACCGGCGAAGGCATCGAGCCATTGCGCGACGCCATCCGCGAAGTCATCGCCCATGCCGGACCGCTCGCCGCCGATCACCCCATCGCCATCAACGCCCGGCACAAAGCCGCTTTCGAGCGCAGCGCCGAGCGTCTCCTCGCCGCCAGGGCCGCCCTCGAAAGCCACGAAGCCCCCGAATTCATCGCCCTCGAAATCCGCGAAGCCCTCCAGGCCCTCGGCGACGTCATCGGCCAGGTCGATGTCGAGCGCATCCTCGACATCATCTTCTCCACCTTCTGCATCGGCAAGTAATCCTCCTGCTCCTGCTCGTCCTCGTCCTCGTCCTCGTCCTCGAACTCGAACTCGAACTCGAACTCGAACTCGAACTCGAACTCGAACTCGAACTCGTTTCCGCTGTGGGGGATGGCGCAAACCTCATGACGGATGGTGCAAATTCCATGGCGGATGGCGTGAACCATTGGTCGGATGGAGCAAACGAGAGGTCGAATGACGCGAACCATCGGTCGGATGGAGCAAACGAGAGGTCGGATGACGCGAACCA
>DAORHS010000090.1:0-8174 GCA_035438165.1 Prosthecobacter sp. | reverse complement strand
GAGAGGTCGGATGACGCGAACCATCGGTCGGATGGAGCAAACGAGAGGTCGGATGACGTGAACCATCGGTCGGATGGAGCAAACGAGAGGTCGGATGACGCGAACCATCGGTCGGATGGAGCAAACGAAAGGTCGGATGACGCAGACCATGGATCGTTTGGAGCGAGAGACCGATCGTTTGCTTCCCATGACTCCGCGGATTCAGTTTGGCTCAAGGTGGCTTCGTGGTTCCGGCGGCGTATGCATTTCCGCCGCAGCTTTCGGGCAGGGAGCCTGTCAGCCTGTTGCACCCTGACGTCGTTTCCCTTTGAGATGCTCGGGGATAATTTCACAAATCGTCATCCGACACGTTCTGGAAAGGATCGTCATGCGGCTCAATGCCGGTCTGAACCCATTCCCGCGCCTGGCGAGCCGCGTCTCCTAGCTTGGGATGATGGCGCAGGTAGAAGTCAGGCAGTTCACCAATGAGCGCGTCGATTACGGTCGGCATGCCATTGGGCAAACGGCGAATGTTCCCTTTATGAAGGTCACTGAGCAGCCAGAAGCGGTTGCTGGCGTGGAACACCCAGATCTCATTGCCTCCATAAGACCCTTTTGGCGAAACGGCTTTCATTTGCTTGGTGGCCTCTTTGCGGTCAGCGTCGAGGTCTTCATAGGCTTTGCAGCGCGGTTGCTTGGCAATGAGATATTTGCCGTCCTCGGATAATCCGGCAATTTCCGTGGGGCAGGCTCCGGCCTCATGAAGTACACAAAGCTTTTCGAGAATGTGGTCCAGGTCGGCGGGTAACTGACAGACATCTGTTTGGTCTCCATCTCCCGTCATCTCCAATTTCAGTCCTATGGAATACCTGTCATCGGCATCCATTTTTACATCGAAGAGCTTGTAAACTGAATTGCTTTCGCGATCCACCCATGCTGAGGCCTCCCTTCCAATGCCGATGTTTCCGAGGAGACGGGAACTCATGCACTCGGCGTCATCCTCAATGAAGCCAAGCCCATCAAGGGAGATCAACGGTACTTCGAGGTACCCTGCTCGGCGCTTAAGGGAGGCAAGCCAGCCATCGCGCGAAATCTGTTCGCCGGGTGGATAGTCTCTAAGCGCCTCCTTGATTCGACCCGCGCGGAGTCGATTGAGGTTAGCACAAGCCTCCCAGTGGCTCCGTCCTGGTGTTCCACGACAAATGAAAGTTGGACGGCCTGTCCGGTAGTCGAACTCAGGTTGGATGGCATTGGAGTCATTCACATTTAAAGGTTGAGGGCCGCTCTGCTACTGCAAAGCATTATACGGGAAGTCGCTGGATCAAGGAAAGCGCGAATTTCGGGACAAAATGGCAAAATATGAGCTTCAATAATACTTCGTCAGCCCATCCTTCCACAGCGGCTTGAGCTGATCGATCGGTGAATCGATCAAGGTGGTGCCGTTGTGGGAGATGTAGAGATACGGGTCGCGGGTGGCTTCGCCGATGATGGTGAGGCCGGCTTTTTCGGCGGCGGCGACGTGTTCGGGGGCGATTTCGATGAGGAGGCGGCCGGGGGTTTCGCCGAAGAGGAGTTCGGCGGTGGTGAGGCCGCTAGCGGCGACGGGCATCTTGTCGGTGGCGATGCGGAGGCCGGCTTTGCCGCTGAAGGCCATTTCGGCGAGGGCGACGGCGAGGCCGCCTTCACCGATGTCGTGGGCGCTGAGGACGGCACCTTGCTTCACGAGGTCAAAGTAGCGGCGGTAGGCGGCCATGCTTTCGGTTTCGCAGAAGGACGGACCAGCGTCGAGGCCGATGCCGCGGGTGTATTTGGCGACGATGCTGCCGCGCAGACCGGCGCTGGCTTTGCCCAAAATGGCGATCTTGCTGCCGACGCGGCGCAGGGAGGCTCCGACGACATGCTTGGCGTCCTCAACGATGCCGAAGCCGCTGAGCAGTAGAGTGACGGGGATGGAGACGGGGCCTTCATCGGTGACGAAGTAGTTGTAGAAGCTGTCCTTGCCGCTGACGAAGGGTGCTCCATACGCGATGGCACTCTTGGCCATGCCTTTGGTGCATTCGACGAGGGCGCCGAGCTCGCGTTCGTTGTCGGGGTTGCCCATGCAGAAGTTGTCGAGGATGGCGATGCGGTCGGGATTCGATCCCATGGCGACGAGCTGGCGCACGCATTCATCGACGACGGCGCGGCCCATGAGATGCGGGTCGGTCTTGCCCCACTCCGGCAGCAAGGCGCAGGCGAGAGAGACGAGTTGATTGCTGCCATCGACGCGGATGACGCTGCCGTCCTGCGGCGCATCGCCCGCGGCACCGGCGAGCGGTTTGAGGACGGTGTTGCCCTGCACTTCGTGGTCGTATTCGCGGATGATCGGCTCGCGGGAGACGATGGAGAAATCGGAGAGCAGGGTCTTGAGCGTGGCGGTCCAGGATTCCGGACGCACGGGCACGGCGGGCTGCACATCGGCTGGCGTGCGCCATTTCGCCCGCATCTCGCGGCGCGGGGCCTCATGCAGCGCGGTGACGTGCAAATCGCAGACGGTGGTGCCATGGTGCATGACTTTGAGACGCTGCGAGCCATCGGCCTTCGCGAGGACAAAGATCTCGGTCTGATAAATCGCGGCCAGTTCATGCAGCGCTTCGAGGTCTTTCTCCTCGATGGCGATGACCATGCGCTCCTGGGATTCGCTGATGAAGACCTGCCAGCTTTCGAGATCGGGCGCTTTGAGCGGCGCATTCTCCAGCCACACTTCACCACCGGTTTCACGGAGCATTTCGCCTGCCGCGGAACTGAAACCGCCCGCACCGCAGTCGGTGGAGCACTGGATGAGGCCCTTCTCACGCGCGGCGAGCACAAAGTCGGCGACTTTCTTTTCCTCGATGGGATTGCCGATCTGCACGGCAGTCTGGTCTTCCTCATGCGAGTCGGTGGTGAGCTCCGCGGAGGAGAACGTCGCGCCTTTGAGGCCGTCTTTGCCGGTGCGACCACCGGCGGCGATGAGCAAGTGGCCGGGCTTCACTTCCTTGGCGATGTCCTTGATCGGGATGATGCCGGCGGTGCCGCAGAAGACGAGCGGATTGTAGATGAAGGTGTCGTCGAACTGGATCGCGCCGTTCACCGTGGGGATGCCCATGCGGTTGCCGTAGTCGCGCACGCCACGCACCACGCCGCGCATGACGCCGAGCGGATGAATGACGTCCTTCGCCTTGATTTGATCCTGCTCGATGTCCGGCGGGCCAAAGCAGAACACATCAAGCGAGGCGACGGGCTTCGCGCCCTTGCCCGCGCCGAGAATGTCGCGAATCACGCCGCCGAGGCCGGTGTTGGCACCTGCGTAGGGCTCAATGGCGCTGGGGTGGTTGTGCGTCTCCACTTTGAGGCAGACGGCCTTGTCGTCGTCCAGCTTCACAAAGCCCGCGTTGTCCTCGAAGGCGCTGAGCACGAAGTCGGGCTTCGATTTGCAAATCTCCTCCGTCACGGCGCGGATGTAGGTCTTGAACAGGCCGTCCACGACCTCCTGCTGGCCATTGAGCGTGTGATAAATCTTCGCGCCAAAGATGCGGTGCTTGCAGTGCTCGCTCCAGGTCTGCGCGACGACTTCCATCTCGACGTCGGTGGGATCGCGGCCCTCGTCCTGGAAGATCTTCTGCACGGCGAGCATGTCCGCCTTGGAAAGCGAAAGCTTCATGCGCTTCGAGAGATCGAGAAGCTGGTCGGCGGTGAGGTCGCGGAGGGGGATGGAGCGGAAGACGGCTTGGGACATGGTGGTGGGGCACTTTGTCTATGCAAAGCCGGGGCAGCCGGTCAACGCCGGAGGGGGAGGAAAATGGGCGGGAGTTCATCCCCTCAGCTAGCGATTGATCATCTGCGGCCATGAACCGCCCACGGAACCGTAGTGACGGATGAGCCGATCCATGACCGGTGTGCCAGGAACAGGCGAGACAGGCAGATTCGTGAGCGGATCCAGATAGAGACAGCCGATTTCCACTGCGGGCAGATTTTCAATGAGCTGACGCCCCTCTTCGATGGCCCGTGACCATCTGGCCTTGAGCTCTGGCAGGCTTAGCGGGGCGGCCAGGTGCAGGCTGTCGATGTCCGCCTGCCGATAGCGAGCAAAACGATCTGCGAGGTCGAGGATGAGCCGTGGATTGAGCCCTTCATCTTTGCCAGAGGCAGCCCAGGCGAGGGTGCCGAGTGAAAGGTAGGTCTCATGCAGGTAGATGGCGTCCACGAAGTCGCGTGGCTCAGCGCGTCCTGAAAGAGCGAGCAGCTTGTTGGTCGCGGCATCGGCAAAATGCAACCGCCAGCCGAGTTCGTCATCCGGCTCCACGGGATAGAAGCGAAAGGCGGAATCATAGACCCACTCGAGCTTAACACTGCCATCGTGCCGGGTGACGGTGGCGCGCTGAAACATGGGCTGGCGAAGCTGCCACGACACCGCATAACCCGCCGCAACGAGCGCCGCCTCATCCGCCGCCGCCGATTCGGCCACAGCGGTTTCCAGATCGTGGCAAAGGTCGATGTCGCGCGAATAACGCGGCGTTTTCGCGGCAGCATTGAGCACGGTGGCGTCAAAGACGAAACTGTCAGGGCTGCGACTGCGCCGAAGTGTGGCGAAGACCTCGTGCTGGAAGGCAGTTAACGGCATAGCTGGGCGGCAATCTGAAAAGCGGCGCGGTCCCCGTGTTTGCGCAGGCCTGCGATGAGGATGGGCAGGGTGGATTCACTCACCACAAAATCGGGAGCCAAAGACCAGAAGCAGCGTGTGCGATAGGTTTCCAGCGCTTTGCTCGCCAGCACGAGACGATCGTGACTGGCCGGGGAGCTGGATGAGACGGGAGATGCCGCAGGCATGGGCAAATTATGACACGCCCGGTGGCAAAGGCACGGAGGATTTGTGATCAGGAAGCAAGGTGGACGGCGGATAGGCGCTGGTGTGAAACGGTTGCTGTTCTTCCCGCGCCCGCTTTTATCCTGAGATCATGGCAACCATCGCAGTTCTCGGCACGCTCGACACCAAAGGTCACGAACACGCCTACGTGGCGGAAATCATCCGCGCACGCGGACATCAGACGCTGCTCATCGACACCGGCAGCGGTGACGCGTCGCAGGTGAAAACGGACGTGACGAGGGAACAGGTCGCGGCGGCGGGGAATGTCGATCTCGCGGGCATCATGGCGCGCCAAGACCGTGGCGAGGCTGTGACGGCGATGGCGGGTGCGGCGGCGGCGTTTTTGTCGGCCTTGGTCGAAAGCGGCAAGGTGCAGGGCGTTATCTCGCTCGGCGGCGGCGGTGGCACGGCCATCGGCACGGCGGCAATGCGGGCACTGCCGGTCGGATTTCCAAAGCTGATGGTCTCCACGCTCGCCGCAGGCAATGTGGCACCGTATGTCGGCACGAAGGACATCGTCATGTTCCCGAGCATCGTCGATGTGAGCGGCATGAACCGCATTTCCCGCGTGCTGCTGGCCCGGGCGGCAGGGGCGATCTGCGGCATGGTCGAAACGGCGGTGCCCGCAGGCGATGACAAGCCGCTCATTGCCGCGTCGATGTTTGGTAACACCACGGAGTGCGTGAACATGGCAAAGCAGATCCTCGAAGACGCCGGTTACGAAGTGCTCGTCTTTCACGCCACCGGCACCGGCGGCAGGATCATGGAGTCGCTCATTGAAAGCGGCATGTTTGCCGGCGTGCTCGATGTCACGACGACCGAGTGGGCCGATGAACTCGTCGGCGGCATCCTCGGCGCAGGTCCGACCCGCCTCGATGCGGCGGGCAAAGCAGGCATTCCCGCGATCATCGCACCCGGCTGCCTCGACATGGTCAACTTCGGCGAGCGGGCGACGGTTCCCGCCAAGTTCGACGGACGCACCTTCTACATCCACAACCCGCAGGTCACGCTCATGCGCACCAACGCCGCTGAATGCGCAGAACTCGGTCGCATCCTTGCGGAGAAGGCGAATGCGTATCGTGGCCCCGTGACCGTGCTGCTGCCGCGGAAGGCGATCAGCATCATCAGCGCCGAAGGAAAGCCATTTCACGATGCCGAGGCTGATGCGGCCTTGTTTGACGCGATCAAACATCATCTGCGTGTCGATATTCCGCTGGTGGTGATGGACTGCGAGATCAACGCGCCGGAATTCGCGGCGGCGTGTGCGAAGACACTGCTTGAGAGCTTGTCAGCGCGATGATTGCGGCCACCTTGGCGGCCTCATGAACTACCCGATCTCTTTTCGCTTCAAGCTGATTGCCCTCGCTCCGCAGATCTATGTGACGGATGCCACCGGAAAGACGATTTGTTACGTGAAGCAGAAGCTGCTGCGCCTGCGCGAAAAGGTGGAGGTCTTCACGGATGACACGATGCAGCAGCTCGTGGCGACGATCGAAGCGGATCGCATCATCGACTGGTCGGCGCGTTACACCTTCAAGTCGCCCACGGGGGAGGTGCTGGGTGCCATCGGTCGGCGTGGCATGAAATCGCTGTGGAAGGCGCATTACGATGTCTTCGCGCCAGGAGCGCAGTCGCCCACGTTTGCGATTCAGGAGGAAAACGGCTGGATCAAGTTTCTCGACGGCCTGGTGAGCGGGATTCCGGTCGTTGGCATGTTCTCCGGTTACATGCTGCATCCGAGCTACATCGCCAGCCGCGTCGGAGGCGATGCGCTTGTGATGCGCCTGACCAAGCAGCCCGCCTTCTTTGAAGGACTCTTCAAACTGGAGCCGACCGGCGAAGCCAGCGAGGGCGAGCAAATGGCCCTGATGCTGTCCTTCCTCATGATGAACCTGCTGGAGCGGGCGCGGGGGTGAGCAAAGTAGCCTTGTTGCTGTGCAACAAGGAATCCCTGTTCCGCAGGAACAGGGCTACTTCGGCAACCGCTCCATCGCCGCAGCTGGAAGTTCCACCGCTTTCTGCCGGCTCGACGTGCCACGCAACAGCGTGATCTGGCCTTTGGGACAACCGAAGGCGTCGGCGAGGAAACGGATGAGCTCCGTGTTGGCTTTGCCATCGACAGGCGGAGCGGCGAGCTTCACAAGAAGGACGGGACGGCCTTTTTCATCCGCAGTCCAGCCGGCGAACTCGGATTTCTTCGCGTTCGGGGTGACGCGGACGGCAAGCTGGGCGCGGTCGTTGCTGGCGGCCATGATCAGACGAGTTTCAAACGCTTGCGCATGAGCCACTCGACGGTGAGCAGCAGGATCGCCGCGCCGAACCACCACCAACTGCTCCACAGGATGGTCTCCTTGGTGATGACCTGCTTGCGGTCGAGGGTTTGCAGGAGGTTGGGAAGATCGGTAGCGGCCTGCTCCTCGCGCAGGAAACGGCCACCGCTGTTGGCGGCCATGGTTTCGAGGAGCATGCGATTCATCGTGAGCGTGGCCCACTCGGGATTGCCAGTGTCGGAGACATGGAGTGAGAGACGGGCGTCGCTGCGTGGTGCGCTGGGACTTTCGGCCACGGTGATCTCATAGGTGCCAGCCTTGAGCGGCGGTGTGAGCGCACGATAGACGCCGACATGCGTGGGATCGGCCTCAAGCTGCAGCGTGGCGACTTCGTTGCCGTCATGGAGCAGGTAGGCGCGTGGCTGGGCGTCGGTGATGATGTCGCCCTTGTCATTGCGGACACGCACGCGGATCTCGGAGGCTTCGCCTGGAGCGTAACGCAGGCGGTCGGTGCCGACGGAGAGTTTCTTCTGATCGATCTGGAACGGCGGAGCGGCGATCCAGGCGCCGAGCTGCATCCAGAGGCGCTGATGATACAAATCCGCGACCTGAAAACGCCAGCGCCAGAGTTCATCGGTGCCGAGGTAGAGCACGGCACCGGCCCCGACCTGACGGAAGACGACAGCGGGCTGCTGTGCGGAGGCAAGTGTGGTGGCGGCAGGCAGGGGTTCGACATTCGAATGCCAGTTCACCTTGGGGAGCGTGGGCCAGAGGGTGGCGTTGGCGCTGGGGCTGTCGGTGGGGCGGAGGGCGTCGAAACGCATCGAATCGGGCCTCGAGCGGGACTATACAGGGGGGAGGGGGGTGCCGATAATCCGCGCCATGTCGCATCCGAAACGGAACTGGGCCCTCGTCCTCGGCGCGTCCTCGGGGTTCGGCGAGGCGGTCTCGATCGCCCTCGCGAAGGCCGGACGGAACGTCTTCGGCGTACACCTCGACCGTCGCGCGACCCTGCCGAACGTGGAGCGGATCGCGGGCGA
>DAORHS010000089.1:0-10527 GCA_035438165.1 Prosthecobacter sp. | reverse complement strand
CTGGAAACACGTCGTAGTGGCTTCGGCCCAGGATATTCTGATCCCCCAGCCGGTAGTCATCCATCCAGCGGCGGCTGACCACCAGGTACTTCAAGTCCCGGTCCAGCATGGCGATCGCCGCAGGACTGTGCTGCGCGTAGAGCCGCAACTGCTCCTCCCGCTCCCGCAGGGCACGCGTGCGTTTCTTGACCAGGCCGCTCAGTGCCCAGTTCCAGCCGACGAGCAGCAGCAGCAGGGAGCCGCCCGTCAGCGCAGCATATCCCAGATAGCGCAGATAAGACGGGCGATCCAAAGTCTGCCCATACCACCTGCGCTCAATCCGCGCGAACTCCGCCTGTCCCACGTCGGCGAATCCTTTTTCAATCAGTTCCAAAAGACCGGCATTTCCCTTGTGAACCGCACGATGAAACTCCCCGATGCTGACCGGCTCCGACATCCTGAACTCCGCCTCGAGGCCCAGTTTGTGAAGAAAATAATGCGCCGGCGGCTTGTCCACGACGAAGACATTGACTTTGCGCTCCAGCGCAGCGGTGACGATGGCTTCGTAGTTGTTGTACAGCAGCACCGGCGCGACGCCGTGGTCCTCCAGCATCTTCACCGCTGCATCCCCCGCTTTGGCAGCCACTGGAAAGCCCTTCAGCGAATCCAGGCCGGTGACGCCTGAAATCGTGGAACGAAAGAAGATGGGCACCTCCAGAGTGGCGTATGGCTTGGAAAAATCCAGGTAGGCGGTGCGTTCCGCAGTCTCGAAAGCCGTGTCAATGACATCGAACTCGCCGGCCTTCATCCGCTTCACGGCCTCGCCCCAGTCCATGCCGTGAATCTCAACGGAGACTCCGGTCTTCTGCTCCCACGCACGCCAGAGATCGACGATGATGCCCTGCAATGTCCCGGCGCTGTCTTTGAAAATATAGGGCGGATAATTGTCATCGATCACCACGCTGATTTTGGAGGGCCGGGCTGGCTGCTGTCCGGAGGCAGGCGGGCAGCCACAGGCAAGCGAAAGCAGGACGGACCCGAGGACGGCGAGACGGAGCATGCCACATCTGACGGCCGGACCTGCCTGACCGCCATGTCCCACCGGCCATCCCTTCAGGTGAGAGGTCACCCGCTCCGCCTGTGCTGTGGCACATGCTTTGGTCAAAACCGAAACAATGGCGGATGCTCCTGCCATGGGCGCCTAGGTCAGAACGTGCAAGCTCATGGCAGCGTAGTTACAGCATGAAGCCTCGGGAGTCCACACCGATGAAACTCGGATGCATGCGAGCGTGCGGCCGTTTTCATCAGGCTAAGAGGCGGCCGGGCGTTCCTCCTTCAACACGTCATGCAGCATCTTCAGGAGCGTTTCCGCCGTGTAGGGCTTGGGAATAAAATGTCTGACGCCGGCGCTCGTCGCCTTGGTCACCATGTCTTTGACGCTCAGACCGCTGGCGGCGATGATGCGCACCTGCGGATTCATGCGCATCAGCACCTGGATCGTCGCCGGCCCGTCCATCACGGGCATCATCATGTCCGTGAGCACCACGTCAATTTCATCCTTGTGGGTGGCATACAAGGTGGACGCCTCGACGCCGTCCGAGGCCTCCAGCACACGGTAGCCAAACGATTGCAGCGTCTGCCCGGTGATGTGCCGCACCGCATCTTCGTCATCGATGAGCAGCACGAGTTCGCCATTGCCCCGTGACATCGCGGAGGGTGCCGGAGGCGGATTGCTCGCGCATTCCGCCGCCTGCGCGGGCAGATACACCTGAAACTTGGACCCCTTTTCCACTTCGCTGCAGACGCGCACAAACCCGTGGTGGCTCTTGATGATGGCAAGCGCGGACGAGAGCCCGAGGCCGGTGCCTTTGCCCTGCTCCTTGGTGGTGAAAAACGGTTCGAAAATGCGGTCTGTTACCTCGGGCGGCATGCCCATGCCGTTGTCCTCGACTTCGATGAGGAGGTAAGGGCCGGATTTCGCCCCGGTAATCATGGCCGCGCATTGCTCATCCAGCAGAAGGTTGCTGGCGGAGAGTTTCAGGACGCCGCCATTGGGCATGGCATCACGCGCGTTGACACACAGATTGAGCAGCGCCTGATGGATCTGCGTGGGGTCTCCCTGCACCACCCAAAGATCGGACGGGATGTCGCTTTGCACCTGGATCGTCTTGAAGAAGGTTTCATTGGCGATCTTTTCGATCCCTTTGAGCAGATGACCGGCCTGAACGTCCACCCGCTGGCCTTCCACCCCTCTGGCAAAGGAGAGCACCTGACGCACCATGTCCGCCCCGCGCCGGGCGCTGCCTTCGATGGTGGCGAGCACGCCCATTCTCATCGGATCCTTCTCCTGCAGTTTCAGCAGCTCGATGGACATCATGATCGGCGTCAGCGCATTGTTAAGATCATGCGCGATGCCGCCTGCCAGCGTCCCCAGGCTTTCCATGCGCTGGGCGCGCAGCAGCTGCTCCTCGACCTTTTTGCGCTCGGTGATGTCGGTGTTGATCGTCAGAATGCTGCGCGGCTGGCCGACAGGATCACGCAGCAGCGTCCAGCGCCCTTCGACCACCAGCTTGCGGCCGTCCTTGCCCACCTGCTGCAGCTCCCCGTCCCATTCTCCTGTTTCAATGACCTTCTCACACGCCTGCTGAAAGCTTTCGAGGTTCCGATCCTTGAGTTCCGTGACCAGCCGTCCGACCGCTTCCTCCGCAGTCCATCCATAGAGACGTTCAGCGCTCTTGTTCCAGTAGGTGACACGGTGGTCGAGCCCGCACACCAGAATGGCATCCCGGGCCAGGTCCAGCAGCGAGGCCTTTTCATGGGCGGCCATTTTGGAGGCCTCCAGCTCCTGGGTGCGCTGCTGCACACGCCGTTCGAGATCGTGCAGGTGTGATTTGGACTCCAGCAGCAAACGCGACTTCTCCGTCAGCGAGATGGCCAGTTGCAGCACTTCGATGATGTCGAACGGCTTCTTCAGAATGAGCATGCGGTCACGCGGCTTGATCTGCTCCTGCACCTCGCTCCAGGAACAATCGGCATAGGCGGTGCAGATCACGATCTGCATGTCCGGACAGACCTGCCAGATCTGCCGGGTCGTCTCGATCCCGTCCCAGCCCGGCGGCATGCGCACGTCCACAAAAGCCATCGAGTAGGGCTCTCCCTCCGCCATGGCTCGTTTGACCATCTCCAGGCCCTCCTCGCCCTGGGAGGCGGTGTCGATCATGAAGGTCTCCGGCTGCTTCGCCGCACCAAACAGCGCCGCCTCGTCCGCCTGCAGTTCATCAGATGTCGCATCCGCCGGCTCCAGGATCTTGCGGAAGTCGTCATGGATCGAACGATTGTCATCAATGACAAGAATGCGCCGGTGGGAGTGTTGCCTGGGTGGTTGCATCAGAATTTTCATCAGTTTGGCAATGGAAGCTTCAAGGTGAACACGGCGCCCTTGCCCGGCCCGTCACTGTGCGCGCTCAGGGTCCCGCCCAGTTCCCGCGCGGCCAGCGCCCCGCTGTGCAGCCCGAAGCCGTGCCCGTCTTTTTTCGTGGTGAAGCCGTGTGAAAACACCCGCGTGAGGTTTTCCGGCGTGATGCCGGTTCCGTTGTCCATCACGGCGATCTCCAGCTCCTTCGTCTGGTTGACGCCCACACGCACCGTCATCCGCCGGTCTCCGTTGCTCTGATCCAGGGCGTACTTCGCATTGCTCAGCAGGTTCACCAGAATCTGCAGCACCTTGTGCCGGTCGGTCTTTACCTGTGGCACCGGGGCGATCTCGCGCACCACCTGGACCTCATGGCGGCTGAATCCGGCGGCGTTGATGCGGATGCTGTCCTCCACAAGGTCGGCCACTGAAAGCGGCTCCACCACACCGGTGCCTCGCGCATACCGCTGCTGCATCGCCACGATCTCCTTGATGTGCTCGATGTTCTTCCGCAGCACCTCCATCTCCTGCAGGATGGCCTGCTGCGGATCCGCCAGATGCGCGGCCAGCTTCAGCAGGTAGCCCGGCAGCACCTTGCCGCGCGGATCCGTGGTGAGAAACGCCGGCAGATCGTCCGCATGCTCCTGCAGCAGGTCCGCCACGTCTTTCAGGCTGCCGATTCTAAACTCACGCACCTTGGTGGCCGCGATCTCCGACGAGACGCTGACGCTGTTGAGCACGTTGCCCACATTGTGCAGCACGCTGGTGGCCACCTCCGTCATGCCTGCCAGGCGTGAGGTCTCCAGCAGTTCCGCCTGCGTCTGGCTCAACTGCGCGGTGCGTTCCACCACCTGCCGCTCGATCTCCGCCTTGCTGCCCTCGAGAATGGCGCGGCGGAGGGCCATCTCATGCATCTCCCGCAGCATTCGGCGTGTGGCCACGATCAGAATGACGTCTTCAAAGACCACCCAGCCCGCATGCTCCAGCCAGCGCCAGTGGCTGGCGGTCAGCACCCCAAACACCGACTGCGGCCAGAGCATGCCACGAACGAGATGATCCGCCGCCACCACCACCGTGGCCGTCAGCAGCACCCGCCAGTCCCGGTAGAAGGCGATGAATGCCAGCGAGCCAAACACATGAAAGTGCGTCTCGATGCGTCCGCCGGTCAGATGGATCAGCAGCGCCGAAGTCAGCATCTGCGCCACCGCGATGACATGGCGTGTCACCACCTGGCCGGGATACCGCCAGGCCAGCCAGGCGGGAAACCCGCTGATCGCCCCGCCGAGGAGCACCGCCGCCCATACATGCACATGCACCTGGCTGGAAACGCCGATCCAGGTCAGCGGAGAGATCCACAGCGCGGCCGCGATGCCGGCCAGCCATTGCACGATCATCAGCCGGGAAAACAGATGATCCGTGTGCCGGTGCAGGTCGTTCTCAGCGGTCTGAAACAACACCGACGCCCGTTGTTGCAAGGCGGAGTTTAAGGGCGGGGTGATCGTGTTCATGGCTGACATGGGGTGGTGCATTCGTCCCTGGCTTCCTTTTCACTCAGCGCACAGCCAAAGACAGGTGTGCTCGCCAGTGTGCCGGCCTGGTGCCGCAGCAGACCCTCCAGGGCGCTGCGCCCGGGATTGTCTCCGGAATGAGAGCGGGCAAGCGTGATGCCCCCTTGAAAAATCAAACGGCCGTTCAAATCATAGAGCAGCGCCTGTCCCGAAGTCGCCGTGCGGAAACGCAGCGCCTCGCCGCCTTCGTGATCGATGCCCACGTTGACCCCCGGTATGGCGGCGGCGCTGCGCCACAAATCGGTTTTCACCCAGTCCTCGGCCACGCCTTCCGGCTGGATGAACAGCACCTGCACACTCACCAGCCCCTGGCAATGCGCCATCAGAAGCTCCAGTTCACCCAGGGTGGCCCGCGAGCACGCACAGCGCGGATGCAGAAACATGAGCAGTTGCGGCCGCTCCGGATCACGCCGCACCTGGCTCGTCTCCGGCCAGCGCTCCGGAGGCGCGCCCACTGAACCCGCCGTCTGCGAGTAGTGCGCCATCCACAGGCTGCCCGCGAGGATCAGCAGCAGCCATATCCCGCCTGCCAGCATGACAGACTTCGGAACTGCGGATTCGCAAGGCCCGGCCTCCGGCACATCCAGCCCCGCCCAGGTCGGAACTTCGACAGGGAACTGAGACGTTGAAAGTGAGGCATTGGGACAGGTCACTCGCAACGATAAGGGTCTCATCCAGAAGCCCCCAAGTAAGCGATCCCTTATATCACACGACCGAACGGCTTAGTGCCATCAGCGCCCCTGCCTGCGCATGACCCGACCTCAAGAACGAAACACCCGCAGCCCTTCGTCCCATCAGCCAGGGCACCCGACCATCCCCCCATCAACCAGGCATCTGCCGGCAAAAACAGACCTGCATGCCGCTGCGGCTGATCTCAGGTCACTCGGCCATGCCTCCAATGGAAAACCCGGCTGCTTGCGTTCGCGGCGATTCGACGCCATGAGCTAAGCGACATCGTCAGAACAGTCGCATCTCTACCGAAGTCTTTACCGAAGCCGACCCAGCACTCGCGTTGGTCGGTGCCTCGGCTGGTGAACCGGGAACGCGCCATGAGGCGGGCAAGGCGTTGGGGTGTTCAGTTGGAAGTAAGTTTTCTTTTCTCCATCAACACCGTCGCCGGTGCCACCAACGAAACATGGCCGCAAGTGTGTGAACGCTGGCTGCGAAGACTTCGTGGTGCCGCTTCAACATTCGGAGGGTTCAAAAACCGAGAAGCTGGCCTGATTTCATTATTCCAAATAGGCTGGCACGTCCCGCGCTATTGGTTTGGCTTGTACGTTCATTATAGACAACGAGGAACGAGTTGCCCGAAGGGCGAGATGAGCGAAGCGAACGAGTCAACCTGCGGCGTTACGGAAAGCCGCACACTCCCTTGCGGCGGGGGGTGGAGAGGGCGGAGCTTGTCGGTGGTGAGCAATGGGCGGAGCCGCGAGCTTTGCGAAGCGCTGGAGTTGGCTCGATGCACGTTGCAGGCCGATCACTTGCGCTTCTTCACCAGCAACCACAGCAGGCCAATCGCTGCCACGATCAACACAGCCACCACTGACCAAGGCATTGATGAAGTCGAGACTTCGTTCGTTGTTGGTGGTGGTGTTGCTTCTACTGCCTTGGGCTTTGAACGAGGATTGGGCACTGTCTCCGTTATGGTTCCGATGATGGCTTGGCGTTGCTTTTCGTCCGGGTAGCGCAAATGAGCCAGCGATGGGTCATCTGAGGTTTGCGCCTTCTTCACGAGGTCCGAACCTGGCATATCCATCGAGACATGCTCGTAGCCCTTGGGAGGTGTGATGGGTTTCTCGCGGTAGGTCGGGCCTACTTCCGTTGGCTTCCATTCAATGGTGAGGACTGCGTGGGATTTCATTTCTCGATATCCTTTCGACGCATCGTCTAGGAAGTAAGTCAGCGGTTGGAATGCCAGACGGATCGACAACCAATCATTTGCCCAGTCTTGTGTCCACACGTCTGACCACTTTGGATTGTTCGGCGTGGCTCTTGCCAGCGCTTCATCAAGTCCTTGTAAACCGACACCAAGAGAGCCTGCGAGCTGGCGAAGTAAATCACCGGTCTGCTTTACGGGTGCGGCGGTCGTTCTGATGTCGATGCGCTTAACTGTGTCGTGGCGGGAGATAGTAAAGCTCATCATCTCGACATCCAACCTTGTCTTGAGATTCGATGAGGGCATCAAAAGAATCGCGTCGGCCTTACCCACGGCACACTTACTTTCGATGATTCGATATGGTCTAAACCCACCATCGAAAATGTCTTTCAGCTCAAGCACTTGCTTACATTGGATTTCCCCACGTTGCCTTGGTGCCTCGATTGTAATCGCAGCGTGAGCTTGGCAGCATCCTACCAACAGGAGAAAGAAGGCGGTCTTCATGGTTTTACAGGAAGCCAGGCATAAGGAGCCGCAGCGTTTACAAGTGGATCATTCACGATTGAATTACGAGCCACCTCAGCCATGCCGCCCCATGGCGGCAAAATGTCATTCTCAATCCAAGGCCAGCGCTCAGCATAGAGCACAATGTTTTTCCCAGGCTGTGACGTTGAGAAGCTCGGTTGTCCAGGCAGTGGGTTCTCAGCTAACCATGAAAACAGTGTATCCACAGTAGTGGTTGGAAGTGTTTTGATCCGGTCCCAAGCGGGCTGGACAATAAATTCCTGCTCACGCTCAGTAAGCGCTCGCGTTCCCAATAGTATCGATGCTGTGTTGTTCTCCACCTCTCCTTTGTTGATCGCAAGCCAAGGATCGAGTTCCAAGCCTTTAATTGAGCCGCCATCGAGGCTTTTGTCCTTCACATGCTTCAACGCATAGTAGCCGCCGCGTTCGTAGGCTCTGCATTGCCAAGCCAAATCATTGAAGATGTTGTGACCGCCGTGGATAAGCACGTTTTGAAAGAAGTCGAGCGTGACGGCCCCAATGCCACCGCCAATGAGGATCGCAGCATACGAGCCTTCTTGGCCCCACTGCGCATCACTCAAACCTGCATAGACCGCGCAACCTGCTCGCTTCGCGAGACCACCCCAGCGTTGCACATTGGGTGTCCTGCGGTGCAAGCCTTCATAATACCGATACACCTGTTGTATCTTCGCCCTCTGAGTGTTGAAGCTGTCGGTGGTGTTGTAGGTGCTCATGTCCACCACGTTACTCGTCTCCAACTTGATCTGCTCGGTGATCTCAGCGAGCCAATCAGCTCGTGATTTCTGGGTGCATACAAGGAACTCTTGCTCGTGCTTGAAGCTCGTTGAACCTTTCTGATAGCTGAACTCAAGCGTGATTTTCCCCGGCTTCACTCCTTCCAGATAGTAGCGAATCGGCATATTCGGATTGGCTGCGTAAAGAGTGGGGCCAAGGTCGTTCGCGACGAGTGAATCTGGATTGTAGAGTTCGATGGGCAGGACCTGGGAATCAGTGTCACCCCACACAGAATACATTCTCACATGCCCGGTCTGCTTCGCTCCGGTTACTGGGTCGGTCTTGTCGAGCTTCTTGATCTTCACCATGGCTCCCGCTGTCTCACTGTATGGCAACGTTCCAGGCCGCAGGCCAAAGAACCCTTCGTGCAAATCAGTCGTGACGGTCTTGCCTGCATTGGGGCCACTGATGGCTTGCAAGCTGGTGTCTTCGGCGTCTGGCTTGGCGAATCCATCCTTTAGCTTTCTCTCGTCAAAGTTGGTATTCACCGCGAGCACATCTGGCGCTACCTCCACCGGGAGGAGGGAATACCTCACGATCTTGCCATTGACGGGAGCGGGGGAGCGGACGCTGACGACGCCGCTGCTGAGGGTGACGTCCCCTTCGGGCAGCGCCCCGCTGGTGACCGCATGTTCCGTCGAGGTGGTGCCGGTGACGATCCGCAGCTGGATGACCGCCTTGACCTCCGTCAGATCCGCGCTCGTGTCACCGATGGTCTTGGTTTCCTGCACCAGCGCGAAGGTCCCGGTCAGCGGTTCGTCCTGGGCGGTGCGCTCGCGGTTGCATTGCAGGCGCATCTGCCCTGCGGCGGCATGCGCGGTGGTGCGTTGCAGCTCCAGCACGCCGTACTGCTCCTCGTTGCTTTCGTCCGTGTAGGTATAGGTGTGGTATTCCACCCCTGTGTTGAGGGTGCTGTAAACCTGGTAGGACTTCAAGCCGAGGTAGCCGCTGCCCATCCAGCCGCTGCTCTCGGAGCCTTTGAAGTAGGGCACGCTCTCCAGCACTGCATACGCCTTGGCAGCGCTGAAGACACCGCTGTCGGTGCGCACGTCGGGGGGAGTGTAGGTGTTTTTCGCGGTGTAGGAGGAGGCGCCGTTTTCAACCGTGGGCGGGCCGGTCACCTCGCCGCCGGTGGTGTAGGAAGGAAGTTCTTCATGATAGACCGCGCCCTCTTCACCCTCCTCGGCGGGGATCATCTCGGGTGCTGGCGGTGGTATGAAATCCCGCGGGTCGCCAGGATCCTGCAGTTTGCCTTGTTCGTCGGCGTCGCCGTTGAACCCGTCATGGCCGGGCGCTGACGGTGTTTCACCTGAGGGCTTGAGCCAGCCGGGGCCGGCATTGTGGCTTTCAATTGCCGTGGTGGGATAGACCGCCTCCTGCCCGCCACGGTAGTCCACCTCTTTGTACCGCCATGCTGTAAACAGGGCGAAGCCGGTTTCTGGAACAGGTGCCGGTGGTGGTGGAGGTGGGCTGCCGCCGCCTTCATTCCCGCTCGTTTCACCGCCCGTGGTCCCGCCCGTCGTATCTCCTCCGCTGCCGCCGCCTGTGGTGGTTGGCACGCTGCCAATGTTGGTCGGATCGCTGCCGGCCTGCATTTCGGCCAGATCGCTGATGCCGTCACCGTCCGTGTCGGTGATGCGCGGGTGCGTGCCGAGCTGAAACTCCCGCAAATTGCCCAGCCCGTCGCCGTCCGGGTCGATGACCGCCCATGAGTCCAGCTCCTGCTGGTGCGACTCCTGCAGTTGTGCGTAGGCTTGGAACACCGTCAGGTCGGGATTGCTGGTGTCCCAGGACGCCTCGAACTCCGCGAAGCTCATGAGCACCGGCGCGTTCGCGGGAATGTAAAGCATGCTCGTGCTGCCCGCGTCTCCCGTGTCCCGCAGCGCCAGGCTGTGGCGGTACTCCCACACGTCGGGCATGCCGTCGCCGTCGCAGTCCGTGGCACTGCTGCGCCAGGGGGCCGGGGGTGTGTATTCGGCGCGGAACGCGGTCAGTCCGTCGGCCTCCCCATCATTATCCAGATCGCCCGTTTCCAGCCAATGGAGCATGCTGTAGGGACCGTAGGCTGCCTCCAGCCATTCCGGCGTCAGCGCCGCCCACAGGCGTGCGGGCAGGTCGCCCTGCGCATCCAGCGCACCGAGCTGCAGCGCCCAGGCCAGCACCTGCACATCGCTCAAGCCGCCGCTACGCACCGAGGTGGCATGCGCCAGATCGAGGCCCAGGGTGATTTCTTCGAAATTCATCACCCCATCATTATCAAAATCCGCCACCGCGTCGGCAAACACATTTTTGTTTAAACTGCCGGGGTAGGCGGCGGCCCACGCATCTTCCACCGCATCGAGGATGTGGTCGCCGTCGGCATCGTAAACGTC
>DAORHS010000088.1:0-10559 GCA_035438165.1 Prosthecobacter sp. | reverse complement strand
AGAAGAGCGGCACGCCGTTTTCCATCTCGAAGCGCGCATGGACTTCATCGCCTGCAAGCGGGCCGATGCCTTCGTCGCCGTCTTTGACATCCGCCTGGGTGACCGGTTTGCCGTTTTGATAAACCCCCGCCGTGCAGGCACGCGGCGCGCCTGCCAGCGCGATGGCGGTGCCCATCACGTGCGAGCCGAGCACCCACATGTCGAGGCTGCCGCCGCGTGGGTCTTCCTTGCCACGTCCGCGCATTTCGAGCACACGACCGATGGCGCCGTCGGCGATCAGTTTCGCCACCATGGCCAGGGCCGGATGGTAGCGGTTGCGATGCGCGATGGCGATCTTCGTGCCGGACTTTTCAGCGGCGGCGATGACTTCATCACACTCCGCCGGGCTGCGGAGGAAGGGCTTCTCGATGTAGATGCCCTTCGCGCCGTTTTGAATGGCCGCGAGCATCATGTCGCGATGCTGGTCGATCTGGCGGGGACCGATGGCGACGATGTCGGGCTTCACCTCGGCGAGCATGGCCTTGTAGTCGGCGAAGCCTTTGCCGGAGCCGATCTTTTTCAGCTCGGCTTCGAGTCCTTTCGCGTCCGCGTCGGCGATGGCGACGATTTCAGAGGCGGGAATGGCCTTCCACATGGTGTCGAGGCCGTGGCCGTAGTTCCCGCGGCCGGTGTGGCCGATGAGGGCGACGCGGTATCGAGTGTCCGCAGCGAAACTGGAGGCGACGAGAGCGGCAGGGAGCGAGGCGAGAAGATGGCGGCGGTTCATGCAGGGATTGAACGATACCACAACGCCGGAACACGCAGCCAGCTCATATTTGCAGCAGGTTCCGAGGCCCGGTCGTCAGGCAGATTGCGGCTCAGATTCAACCTTTTGGGTTTGTCTGAGCGGATTTGTGCCTATTCATTGTGCGTCCTCCTGACCATGATGGGGACGATCCACCCAATGCCCAAAACCGACCAGCATGACGCAGGCGACTCCGTGCCGGAGCTGAAAAGGCGCGTCCATGAACTGGAGAGCCGGCTGCAGGCCATGCAAACGCCCGGCCAGGCGGACGGCATCGCCGAACCCAAGGAGCTGGAACGGCGGTTGATCGAAACCACACGGTTGCAGCGGGCGATCCTCGACAGCGCGAATTTCACCATCATTTCAACACGGCCCGACGGCATCATTCAAACGTTCAACGCCGCCGCCCTGCGCGAACTCGGCTATACGGAGGAGGATGTGATCGGCAAGGTGACCCCCGCTCTCATCCACGATCCGGAGGAAGTGGTGCGCCGTTCGAAGGAGCTGTCCGCCGAACTGAAAACACCGATCTCCCCCGGTTTTGAAACCTTCGTGGCGAAAGCCCGCCTCGGACAGGCGGACGAGAATGAGTGGACCTACATCCGCAAGGATGGCAGCCGCTACCCCGTGCTGCTTTCGGTCACTGCGCTGCGTGATCAGGAAGGGCACATCACCGGCTTTCTGGGCGTGGGAAGCAACATCTCCGAACGGAAACGCGACGAGGCCGCCAGACGCGAAGCAGAGGCGCGGCTTCAGGGCATCCTCGACAACACGACGGCGGTGGTTTTCATGAAGGATCTGGACGGCCGCTACCTCCTGGTCAACAAACGCTGGGCCAAGCTGTTCCACACCTCGCCGGAGGAGACCATCGGCAAATTTGACCACGAGATTTTCCCGCCCGAAATGGCGCGTGCATTTCGTACCAACGATCTCGCGGTGCAGGCCGGCGGCAAACCGCAGATGCTGGAGGAAATCGCTCCGCACGATGACGGACCGCACACGTACCTGTCCGTAAAGTTCCCCCTGCGGGACGCGGCGGGGCGCATCAACGCGATCGGCGGCATCGCCACGGACATCACCGAACGCAAGGAGTCGATCCGTGCGCTGGAGGCGAGCGAGGAACGCTTCAAGCTGGCGGTGCGCGGAACCAACGACGGCATCTGGGACTGGGACATCCGCAGCGGCGAGGTCTTCTTCTCTCCGCCGTGGAAAAGCATGATCGGCTACGAGGACGAGGAGCTCGAAAACACCTTCGCCTCCTTCGAGAAGCTGCTGCACCCCGACGATCGTGACCGGGTGCTTAAAACCCTGGACGACTACCTCAACACCCGCATTCCTCGCTACGCGGTCGAGTTTCGCTTCCGGCACAAAGATGGTTCATGGCGCTGGATTCTCGCCCGCGGCCGTGCGCTGCGGGACGCCGACGGCAGGCCCTACCGCATGGCCGGCTCCCACACGGACGTGACCGAGCGCAAGCATGACGAGGAGGAGCTGCACCAGGCGCGGGAGGCCGCCGAGGCCGCCAACAACTCCAAGAGCATCTTCCTGGCGAACATGAGCCATGAAATCCGCACACCGATGAACGGCGTCATCGGCATGAGCGAGCTCCTGCTCGGCACCAGCCTCAACGAAACGCAGCGTGAATACCTGGAGATGCTCAAGCATTCCGCCGATTCACTCCTCGACCTGCTCAACGACATCCTCGACTTCTCCAAGATCGAGGCCGGGAAGATGGAGCTGGACTCCCAGGAGTTCGACCTGCATGCCACCGTCACCGAAACCACGCAGGCAATGGATGTCCGCGCCTTCCAGAAGCGGCTGGTGCTTCTGCATCACATCAGCCCGGACATTCCCCAGCGCCTGCTCGGTGATGAGGGAAGACTGCGCCAGATCCTCATCAACCTCATCGGCAACGCGATCAAGTTCACCCACAAGGGCGGCGTCACCATCGAGGTCGATGTGGAGTCCGCGACGGCTGATCTCATCACGCTGCACTTCAAGATCAACGACACGGGCATCGGCATCGCCCGTCACATGCACGAAAACATCTTCGAGGCGTTCACCCAGGCGGAGGCCTCCACCACACGGCGCTATGGCGGCACCGGCCTCGGGCTCGCCATCTGCCGTGATCTGGTCGAGCTCATGCATGGGCGCATCTGGGTGGAGAGCCAGCCCGACATGGGCAGCACCTTCCACTTCACCGCCGCTTTCGGCCGCACCAGCGGCATTTCGATCAAACCCCGGTCACCGCGTGTCGAGCCCGTCATCACCACCCATGCCTCCATGAAGGTGCTGATCGTTGAAGACGGGCACGTCAATCAGCTCGTCGGCGCCCGCATGCTCGAAAAGCGCGGCCACCTTGTCACGCTGGCCTCCAATGGCCAGGAGGCCATCGACTTCTTCAAGAGCGACACCTTCGACGCCATCCTCATGGACGTGCACATGCCCGGCATCAACGGCTATGAAGCCACCGCCATCATCCGCCAGATCGAAGAGACCACCGGCACCCACGTTCCCATCATCGCCATGACGGCCAACGCCATGATCGGAGACCGTGAACGCTGCCTGGCCGCGGGCATGGACGACTACATCGCCAAGCCGCTGCGATCCGCCGAGCTGATCCAGGTCATCGAGCAGTTTGCCCGCCGCGCGACGAAGTCCGGCTCTGCTCACGAAGCCGCTCCTCCGCTGCCACCGCCGCCGCGCCAGCCGGCGGAGGCTGCAGTGTTCGATCCCGAGGCGTTTCGCGAAGCCACCGGTGATGACAAGCTGATGCGCAAGCTCATCGCCATCTTCTCCGAGGACAGCCAGAAGTACCTGAAAAAGGCGGAAAAGGCCCTCGCCGCAGGCAAGGCCAGGCCGCTCTACGAAGCCGCGCACTCGCTGAAAGGAATGATCGGGGTCTATGCCGCCCGCAAAGCGCTCCGCCTGGCCTCCGAACTCTGTGAATACGCCCATGCCGGAGATTTGAAGGGCGCCCGGCTCATGTTCGACCAGTTGAAAAAAGAATGCGTCCTCCTGGGCGAGGCGCTGGCGTGCTCCTTCGATCCTGGAATCTGAGTCAGCGGTATTCGGCCATGCCGTCATACCCGTGAGCGAGATCGATCGGATGTTTGATCTCCTTCAAAATCTGGCGCGTGAGATTCAACTTTGACTGCAGGGCCGCATCATCGTGGTCGGGATCATGGTGCACCACGATCCACTTCCTGGCGCCGACCAGCTTGGTCAAGGCACAGGCCGTCGCGAGATTGGAATGCCCCCAGCCAATGCGTTTCGGGTAGTCGGCGGGCAGATACTGCGCCTCATGAACCAGCAGGTCCACACCATCAAGGAAGCTCAGCATCGGCTCGTAGGGCACCACCAGATCCGAATCACGCGTCAGCAGGGCCGGAGAACCCGTATAGCCCTGGAGAAACTCATTGTCCGGAACAAAGGCCACGCTCCAGCCTTCATGCACGACTTTGAAGCCCACCGTCGCCCCGGGATGCTGCGTAAACTCGCGTGTGACCGTCACATCACCGATCTTCACCGGGGCATCATCCAGAAACACAAAGTTGATCTTGGCCCGCAGATCCTCGCGCTGGATCGGAAAATAGTCGCGGTCCATCTGGCCGCAGAGCAGGGACTCGATGTTCTTGCCGAAGCCGCGCTCGCCATAGACCGTGATCTCAAAGCCCGGCACGTAGATCGGCGTGAAAAACGGAAAGCCCTGGATGTGATCCCAGTGCGTGTGCGTGATGAACAGATGAATGTGGCAGGGACCGCCGGCCAAAAACGACTGGCCAGCCTCACGCAGCCCGGAACCTGCATCAAACATGATGCGCTCCCTGCCGGTGTTGTATTCAAAGCACGTCGTGTTGCCGCCATGCTGCGCATAACGTGCGCCACACACCGGGATGGAACCACGGGTGCCCCACAGCTTCACATGCGGGCGCTTCGTGTCCAAAACGGGCGCGTACTGCTCCGCCGAGACCGGCAGGTGGGAGCGGTGCGTGACGCCCTTTGTCGATGCCGTGTCATGGAAGTACTGGCGCAGTTTTTCCAGCAGGAGTTCGGGATCGAACGGCTTGATCAGCACGTCCACCGGCCCGGTCTGCTGGATGTGCTTGAGTTCGGTCGAGTAATCCTTCGCCGTGCAGACAATCACCGGCATGTGCTGAGTTGACTGCTGCGCCCGCAGATGCCGCAGCACCTCCAGACCGTTCATCTTCGGCATGATCAGGTCCAGCACCAGCAGGTCGGGTTTGAACTCCTCGATCTGTTCCAGACACTCCTCTCCATCCTCCGCCACACGCACGGTGTAGCCGTGCTGTTCCAGCGCATGTGACAGCTTCAATGAAAGCGCGCGCACATCTTCCGCGAGAAGGATTTTTTTGGATGGGGTTGGAATCGCCATGACTTGTCTCTGTACTTGTGTGCCATGCACAGGAACCGTGGTCGGGCTGGCGGGATTCGAACCCACGACCTCTTCGTCCCGAACAAGAAACGAAGACATTTGCCGCATGCAGTCGGAACTGATCTCTCGTTGCCAAACCACGCAATGTCAAGGGTTTCAGGGCTTTGCAGGCGTGGGACGACCTCATCCCAATTTGCCTCAAATGGCCCCACTTTCTAGTGGGGTGTTACTAATCTGTTACTAAAAGTGGCAGGCCACCAGTCCCACTGATTCACAGTCTTGAAGACGTGCGCAGGAGTTGTCGCTCGTATTGGAAAATTGGTTGCGTACATGATCGACCCTGCAATTGTCATCATCATTGCCGGATGGCTTGCCATCTGAAAAAATTTGGCAGTAGCGCATATAAGCCTGCTGCTGCCGACTGCGATGGAGCACAAATATCATGAGCTTCGACATCATCCCTGATCTCGAAACTCATGAAAAAAATACCATATTCCATCCCCCAAAAAGACTCACCCGTCACGTTTGATGGGCGTTTGGCGCTTCGCATCCCCGAAGTGGCTCAGGCTCTCGGAGTCTCTGAAACTAGCGTAAGAAGACTAATTAAGCGTGGCCTCCTAAAGCCGCTCCGCATCCTGCGTCACGTGCTCATTCCGACAGAGCAGCTCACCAACCTCGTGGGCAACACCTGCACATCCAATCACGTCGTTGGAAACGCAAACGTCCCAAAAGCCACGCAACCGGAATGAAAGCCATAAACGAGCAAGTGTTGGCCGTCGCCCAGATTGCGGTGCAACTCTTACCCCACACCAAAAATGCGGACGATCTGTCTGCACGATGCATCTCAGCAGCAAACGCTGCTTGTGAAATGGTGAGCCAATGCAGCTCCACCTTGAGTGATCTGGACTCTAGGGATTGGAACAAGCATGTGGCCGACATGGAGGCTGACTACTACCGAACGTGGGAAGAGATCCAACGGCTCTCGCGTGACGAGCGGCAGGAGATCGACGCAATACGGAAACGCTTCCAAAGTCACACCAAGGGGAGTGAAGTCTTAGCCGCCGACACCTTTTTGAAACAGGTCCTGTTGCCTGGAAGGAAGCATACAGAGAAAACACTCTTGAAGGCGTGGCGAGAGTTTGCGCGAGATCTGGGGAAGGAGTTACCATTCGACCTCAGATCAGCTGTCCTTTATGGCCCTACGTTTATTCGAGAGGTTGATGCGAAAATCTCCACCTGGCTGAAACGACAAAAACGCCAAGCAAGCAAACGAGGGGGAAGTGCCAAGCAGAGAAGCATGCGGAGAAGGCATGGTGCGTGCCCGGCTCTCTAATCTGCAAATATTTTCACGAATCTGCTTGACCAGGGAGGTGGGCCTAAGTGGCCCACCTCCTCACTCACCAAGGTGCCGATCTCGGACAAACTCGCCCAAAAGGCAAGTCTGCCGAGGAAAGGGAAACGGGCAGCATGGAATCACGCGGAAAATCGGGCGGCCAAGTCGGAATGCGTTTTGCCAGCCAAGTTTGGTTAATTCCCGGCCTGATGAAATCACCAACACTACATTTGCTAACGAAAAGGGAAGCAGCGGACCTTCTGCGCATCTCAACACGCACCATCGACTATTGGCGAGAGGCCTTTGCCCTGCCGTGTATCGAGCGCAGCGGTTATGTCCGCTTCTTAATGTCAGATCTGGAGAGCTTCGTTACCGCGCATCGGGTCGCTTCTGACCAACACCTGAAAGAATCCGCGTCAACCACGACCGCCCAGTAAATCAAAAATAAATTTCATTCAGATGAACATAACACCACAACCTTCTGAGCAGAATTACATCTACTCCCGGAAAGACTATCCCAGCCCCGCTGGACTTTCGCGCCCCGTTCTTCCGGACCCCGATGGAAGGGTGAGCCGACTAGTTTCACAGTACCTCAAGAATGCTCAGGACCAGGATTCTTTAGAGCAATGCATCGAGCGCGACAGGGCTGAACTTATATCGGTCGCTCGACCGTTTCATCATCATTCTAACGCTGGATTTCGCGAATTTGCGCCTGGCGTCGAAGCACTTGCAGAAGACGGTCGTGTGCTGCGCATTGGCTTTTCAAACTCGTATCGAGCCATCACCGATGAGGCTGCGTTGCTGAAATTGGCTGGCCCGGATGGGGCGCGTTTGTTCGAGCATACCACCAAGATTTCGCTCACACTCAAAGACCTGCCAACGTCTGTCATGGAGCACTTAAAGAAAGATATAAGGGCGGCGTTGCGACGGTGCGGACTCCCTCAGTCTCTCATCATCAAAGAGGAGATGCACCCAGTGAGGTGGTTTCACCAGGAACGACACCGGTTGTTCACGCCCGAACAGAACGCAGAAATCGACAAAATCGCTCCATGCACGGTGACATTCCGCCGACCCGGAATTCACAACAATGAGGAACCCCAAGATTTTTAATGCCCTAACCAAAACAAACAAACGGGGCGCGCCCGCCGGCAAGCAGAAACGCGCCCCAAAGCCTATACGACTATGAACACAACATACCACCACCACAGCTACATTCAATCACCATCCGAGCAAAACGCCGCTGAATCAACCAACAGCCCCCAGACCACCTCATACCTTCGAGATCCGAAGGAGGTGGCGGAAGAGGTGCTGGGGCAAATCCACTGGCTCGATGAAAGCACTGGCTACGGCGAATGCCCTGGAAAACAAAACCACACGACGCCTGATGGCCCGAAAGACTGCCGTATTCACGTTGATGGCACTCCTGCCGTGTACTGCCTGCATTCTAGTTGCTCCAGCAAAGTTGCCGATGCGAGCCGTCGGCTCCGTGACGCAATGAATGCGTATCCCGTCCGAAGCGTATCTGCCACTCCGCCCGCACCCACGACCAATCGCCCGCAGACAAAGACCCGCGAGGAGGAACTCAGAAAGCAGGCTTCCGAAGCCCTACCACTTATCTTAGAACGCAACGCCGTCACCATTGATGATTTAAAAAATCAATCACGTCGCTTCTCGCACATTCCTCCGATTGAGCAGGACTCGTTCTGGTGCTTGCTCATGCAGGCTTACGGCAAGGATGGCGTCATCTGGGTAGGGGATAAGTATGACTCCGGATCGCCTCAGCACGCAAAGCACTGGCGATCAATCGCTGAGTGGCGGGAAGAACCAGAACCAAATCTTGGGCCATATGTTTGCACCTCCACCTTCAAGCCAGGGGCTTTCGCGAGGAGCAATGATCAGATAGTCGAGAGAAAATTCTTCGTCGTAGAGTGCGACGCCATTGATGAGATTGTGGCCACCAAGCTTGCTGCAAAGGAAGAGCTCACGCATGAGGACAAACGACGGAACAAAGACTTGAGCGTGGCTATACTACTCTGGCTGCGCGATGCTGTAGGCCTCAGGCTGAGAGCTGTTGTTGACTCCGGGAACAAGTCCATTCACGGCCATTTTGAGATGCCCCCGGACAATGTCCGCCAAGAACTGGAGGTAATTCTTCCAGCACTCAAATGTGACCCGGCTGCATGGCGACCCTCCCAGCCTGTGCGTATGCCTGGATACACCTCCGCGTCCGGTAGAAGCCAGCGCCTGATTTATGTCGATGCCAAAGGCGACAATCCACGACCAATGAGAATTCCGAGCGAGGTATTACAGGAACTGGTGGGAACTCAAGACGTCACCAGCTCCCAGATGGGACAAGAGTTGAAGGAAACGATGTATAGCGAAGCCTCCATTGGGAGGGAACCACCGAATTCGTTCAGTTCGTCTGGAGCTACCTCATGCGAAAGCGATCCTCAAGGGTTCGTCCACGGGGGCTCGTCCGATTCGTCCTCGGCATGTGAAAGCGCAAATGATCAGACGACGAGTTCGTCCAACTCGTATGTTCCCGAGGATGGCTGTGGCGAAAATGCTTCAACCGCTTCGTCAGGTTCGTCGCCCGGCCCTGATCGCAGTGAGGGACCTTCGACGGATTCGTTCACTTCGTCATCTCCCGCTCACAGCGACGAACAGAGCTCAGCCGCTAGTTCGTCCAATTCGTCCCCTCCTCTCCTCGACTGGCCACAACCACTTCGGGAGGAGGCTTTGCATGGGGTTGCTGGCCAGATCGTAAAGATGATCGAGCCACACACTGAGGCGGACCCGGCTGCCCTCCTCCTTCAGTTCTTGGCAGCGATGGGCAATCTTGTCGGTCGTGATGCCTGGATTTGTGCTGATGGTGCCCGCCACCATCTTAATCTTTTCATCGCCATCGCGGGAGCGACTTCCAAAGGAAGAAAGGGAACTTCATGGAACCAGGTCGGCCGCATTTTTGGTGTTCTGGATGAAAAATGGAAAAATGAATGCATCACCAACGGGTTGTCCTCTGGTGAAGGACTTATCTATGCCGTGCGAGATCCGCTCGTTGAGCAAAAGGCGGCAAAGGGGCCATCTGCAAGACCGGGTGATACTGAGGAAGTGGTCAAAGACCCCGGAATCGAAGACAAACGACTTCTGGTTCTCGAAGGAGAACTGGTGAGCGCCCTGAAGGTTATGAGCCGAGAAGGCAACACGCTTTCTGCCGTTATCCGTCAAGCTTGGGATGGAGGTAACCTAAACACCATGGTCAAGAATAACAGCACAAGAAGCACCGCTCCTCACATCACCATCGTCGGACACATTACAAAAGAGGAACTGCTCCATTCACTTGGCAAGACTGAGATGGCCAATGGCTTCGCCAACCGCTTCTTATGGATTGCCGCAAAGCGCAGCAAGATCCTCCCTGAGGGAGGGTCCATTGATACGGTCGATTTCAGCCGGGTGATCAATTGCCTTCGGAGTGTGATCGATTTTGCGCAAACCGTTGGGGAGATCACTCGGGCCGAGGTCACACGCGAGCTCTGGCACGCTGACTACATCCAGCTTTCAGAGGGCAAACCAGGTATGGTGGGCAGCATTACTGGTCGAGCTGAGGCTCAGGTCATGCGACTCTCGGCCCTTTTCGCTGTGCTCGACCGATCTAAGGTGATCCTACCTGTTCACCATCAGGCAGCCATGGCTGTATGGAAGTATTGCGAGGACACAGCTCGATGGCTGTTTGGGAATCGCACAGGAGACAAAAATGCTGACAAGATCCTGGCCGCACTCCGAAACGCTGGGGAAGATGGGATGAGTAGAACCGAGATCTCGGACACTGTATTCACACGAAACCTCTCGGCTCATGATCTGCATGAGGCGCTGCAAAAGTTAGTGGAATTTAATTTGATCCGTAAAAGCCGTGTGGCAACTCGGACGGGGGCCACTGAGGAACGGTGGTTCTACGGAAGCGCCCCTCCTATGTGACGAATTCTACGAACCTATGTTCCACACAGAATCGCGAGTTGAACGAATTCAACGAACTCGCACACGCTGAC
>DAORHS010000087.1:0-10610 GCA_035438165.1 Prosthecobacter sp. | reverse complement strand
ATGGCATAGCTGATGAGCTACGGCAACTGAAGCAGTGGTGTCATGAAAAATGGGGGAGAGATCCGGCATACATCGTGCATGCCTGCACACACTTCCCCCTGGCTCAATCGTCATTCACGGAGCAATTTCCCGATACGTTTTGCATCGATCACGCCTCGTATGTGGCTGACCAACTCGACTCATACCTTAAGTATCATCCAGAATATAGCGCAGGCTTAGGTGGCGCAACTACCTATTATTGCAGCGCTGATGCATCACACATGCAGGCTCGGGTGAATTCGCTCTATGGCGAATCCATTAAAGTAGTTGAAGTGTCGCTTGGGCCGTGAGCCACGGCTTCGTCAAGTTCACGACTACGACGTAGATATTTTTCTTTCTGTGTAAATGATGTGTTGAGAAATGCATCGACAATCTGCTCTGCTTCTTCAGTCGTGTTGTAGCTTGATGCCAGTGCGAGCACATTAATGTCATCGTTGGCGCGCCCATGCTTTGCTGCTTCTGGGCTTTGGCAAAGCCCTGCACGGATACCTTTGAAGCGATTTGCCATCATACTGACGCCAATTCCTGAACCACAAATCACAATGCCCTTAAACTCGGCAGGATTTTGAAGTACTGCTTGGGCCACTGCTTTTGCATATGTAGTGTAATCATCTTCAGGGTCTTGCACCATATTTTTGGCATGGTGCGCCCGCCACGCCAGCACCCGCCGACGGAACAACTGGCGGACACACTGGTGGCCGCGCCAGGGCACTATAACGCGCCGGAACTGGAGAGGCACGGCATCGCGGACGCACGTGCGGACATCTACAGTCTCGGGGCTCTGCTGTATCACCTGCTCACGGGCGAGCCGCCACGCGCACATTATCTGCCGGCCAGCCGGATGTACGCGGGATCGCTCATCACGCCCCGCCTCGACGAAATCATCGCTCGTGCGCTGCAGACGGATCCCGCCCGGCGTTTTGCCAGCATGGCGGAGATGGCCGCGCAATTGCGCCGCGAGGAGGCGCGCATCATGGAGTTCTTGGCTGATCCTGGCGCACGCCGTCGGCGGCTCTGGCGCGCCGCCACCGTGCTCGTGCTGGTCTGCCTCATCGCGTGGGGGACGAGCGCCGGGTATCGCGCCCACCGTGCATCGCAGGCCCGCCGGACATTGCTCGCACGAATGGCTCCGGTGCCTGCGGATTGGAAACCTGAGCGCTGGACGAACTCGCTCGGCATGGAGTTCGTGAGCATCCCGGACTGCGAGGTGATGTTCTGCATTTGGGAGACACGCGTCAAAGACTTCGAGGAGTACAGTCAGATGAATCCTGGCGAGGAACGCGCCTGGGCAGCGGACACGGGTTTCGCCTTCCCACGCAAGGAACCCTGCTTCGCACTGGTGAAGGGCACCTTCACCGCCGGCATCCACACCTGGCGTGATCCGGGCTTTGAAACCGGCCCCATGCATCCCGTGTGCGGCGTGTCGCTTTTCGATGCCGAGGCATTTTGCATGTGGCTGACATGGCGCGAGCGGACCAGCGGCAAGATCAAAGAGGACCAGTCCTACCGCCTGCCCACGGATGACGAATGGAGCAGTGCCGCCGGCCTGCGCAAAGAACCCGGCACGACCCCGGACGAGCGACTGGCCTCCTGGGCCGGTGGCAGACTCCTTTTTGAATGGGGGGAGGACTTCACCCCTGTCCCACCGTCGGTGAACGTGGCAGGCCGGGAGGTGGCCAAGTGGGAGCACTGGCCTTGGCCATGGGTGCGTGTGCCCCGCGTGGACCCGTGGCTCGGCACCGCCACGGTGGACAGCGCGCGCGCCTCGCCGCTCGGCCTATACCACCTCACCGGCAATGTGTGGGAATGGACTGAAACCCCCATCAATCTGGAAAACCAGTCACGCATCATCACGCTACGCGGCGGCTCCTGGACAAATTCTCTTCCTGAGCATCTCAGCCTGATGGCACGCGACAGTGATCGCGGCGAGGTCCGCATGACGAAGCGCGGCTTTCGCATCGTGTTCCAACATGAGGGAGCTCAGGGCTGGCGCTACGGTGGCCCACGGTGAGGCACAGTCCTTGGCTGCCACTGCAGCGGCTCAAGTTCACATTTGTCTTTGCCTGCTTTCTTGACTCATTCGCACCCATGCCCGCCGCCCAAGCGCCCACCAGCCTCCGCCGACTGTTCGACGAAATCGGCACCGTCGATCACGTCGGCATCGAGGAGCGCGTGGCGAAGTACACGACACGCAGCATCAAAAAGCAGTCGAAGGTCTTCGGCCTGCGCCTCGCCGTCTCGATGGTCGATTTGACCACCCTGGAAGGCAAGGACACGCCCGGCAAGGTCGCCTCGCTCTGCCAGAAGGCGCTTTGTCCCCATGATCAGGCCGGCATCCCGCAAACCGCCGCCGTCTGCGTCTATCCCGCGATGGTGAAGCACGCGAAGAGGCACGTCGCCGGCACGAAGGTGAAGATCGCCTCCGTCGCCACCGCGTTTCCATCGGGTCAGGCACCGCTGAAAACCCGCCTCGCCGAAGTCCGCACCGCCGTGAACGATGGCGCCGACGAAATCGACATGGTGATCAATCGCTGCGCGTTCCTCGCCGGTGAATTCGGCCGCATGCAGGATGAAATCGCCGCCGTGGTCGAAGCCTGCGGCAAGGCGACGCTGAAAGTCATTCTCGAAGTCAGCGAACTCGAAACCTACGACAACATCCGCGCCGCCAGCTTTCTGGCGATGCGGGTGATCCGTCCGAACGATTTCATCAAGACCAGCACGGGCAAAACCTCGTCCAACGCCACGCTCGGCAACAACCAGGTCATGCTGGAGGCCATTCGCGATCACTTCCTCGCCACCGGCGTCCCCATCGCCATGAAACCCGCCGGTGGCATCCGCACAGCCAAGCAGGCGCTGCATTTTCTCATCGCCGTCAAAGAGACACTCGGTGATGAGTGGCTCAACAGCCGCCGCTACCGCTTCGGCGCCTCCGCCCTCCTCAGCGACCTCGTCCGCCAGCTCGAAAAAGAACGCACCGGCGCCTACCAAGCGCCATGGAACTTCAGCGAAGCGACCGAGGGCTATTAAGACACTCCTTGTATGCCGAAGACACTTTCCAAATCCAAGCCCAAGGCCAATCCCGCCCGCGAACTCGTGTTTGGCGATCTGTGGGAGTTTGATCCCGCGCCGGAGACGGCCGATCCGAAGCTGAAGAAGAGATACGACCTTTTCATCGACGGCCAGTTCGTGGCACCGAAGAAGGGCAGGTACTTTTCGACGATCAATCCGGCCACGGAGGCCAAAATCGCCGACATTGCGCTCGGCGATGCTTCAGACGTTGATGTGGCCTGCAAAGCAGCGCAGAAGGCGTTCACGACGGTTTGGGGGAAAATGCCCGGCAAAGAGCGCGGGAAGTATCTCTACCGCATCGCGCGGCTGCTGCAGGATCATGCGCGTGAGTTCGCCGTCGCCGAGACGATGGATGGCGGGAAGCCGATCAAGGAATCGCGCGACTTCGACGTGCCGATGGCGGCGGCGCATTTCTTTTATCACGCGGGCTGGGCGGACAAACTGGAGTTTTTGTCGCCAGGACGCCAACTCGCGCCTCACGGCGTCGTGGGGCAGGTGATTCCGTGGAATTTTCCGTTGCTGATGCTGGCGTGGAAGATCGCCCCGGCGCTCGCGGCGGGCAATTGCGTCGTGTTGAAGCC
Organism: Prosthecobacter sp.; assembly: GCA_035438165.1. GTDB lineage: Bacteria > Verrucomicrobiota > Verrucomicrobiia > Verrucomicrobiales > Verrucomicrobiaceae > Prosthecobacter. Next base: position 6,921 of record DAORHS010000087.1, on the reverse strand, counting down.
TGCGGAGACCACGAGCATCACCGCGCTGAAGTTTGGTGAGATTTGCCAGGAGGCGGGACTGCCAAATGGCGTGGTGAACATCGTCAGCGGCGCGGGCGAAACCGGCGCGGAGGTGATCAATCATCCGCTGACGACGAAGGTGGCCTTCACCGGCAGCACGGATGTCGGCAAGATCATCATGCGCAGCCTCGCTGGAACGGAGAAGAAGATGACGATGGAACTCGGCGGCAAGGCCGCGAACATCGTCTTTGACGATGCGCCGCTCGACCAGGCCGTCGAAGGCATCGTGAACGGCATCTTCTTCAACCAAGGCCACGTCTGCTGCGCTGGCTCCAGATTGCTCGTGCAGGAAAGCGTGGCGGATGCAGTGCTTGCCAAGCTCAAGCGTCGCATCGCTGTTTTACGCGTGGGCGACCCGATGGACAAGAACACCGACCTCGGTGCCATCAACAGCCGCGAGCAGCTCACCAAGATCACTGACCTCGTCAAAAGCGGCGTCGAGGAAGGCGCGGAGAAGCACGACAACGGCTGCAAACTGCCCGCGAAGGGCTTCTTCTTCCGTCCCACGATCTTCGCCGGCGTCAGCATGAGCCACCGCATCGCCCGCGAGGAGATATTCGGCCCCGTGCTCAGTATCCTCACCTTCCGCACGCTGGAAGAAGCCGTCGAAAAAGCCAACAACACCGCCTTCGGCCTCAGCGCCGGAGTGTGGACCGACAAAGGCAGCCGCATCCTGAAAATGAGCACCCTGCTCAAAGCCGGCGTCGTCTGGGCGAACACCTACAACAAGTTTGATCCGACGAGCCCGTTCGGAGGCTACAAGGAGAGCGGGTTTGGAAGAGAAGGAGGGAAGCAGGGATTGCTCGACTACTTACGCGTGGTGTGAACTCGACAGCCTTTTTGACAGGATTAACAAGATTTTCAGGATTATGCAGGATTTACTATTTGGAAGGCAAACACCAGCGACGAAGCGAGGGCTTTGTTTCGCCATGGCATGTCGTGTGGCCCTGCAGAGAAATCCTGCATAATCATGTAATCTTGTAAATCCTGTCCAACTCCACTTCCGTTATGTCCCAACGCCTTCACATTACAAAGACCCCCAAATGCTACGTCGGCGGTGCTTTCATTCGCAGTGAGAGCGGGCGCGTGGCGGAGCTGCTGGATGCGACGGGGGCGTTTTTTGCGAACATCCCGCAATGCACACGCAAAGACTTGCGCAATGCCGTCGAGGCCGCGGCGAAGGCGGGGCCGGGGTGGGCGAAGAGATCGGCGTTCAATCGCGGGCAGATCTTGTATCGGCTGGCGGAGATGATGGAGGCGCGTGGCGTGGAACTGGCGGACAGCATCACCTTGAGTGGCGTTTCGAAGGCGGAGGCCTCGCGCGAGGTGGCGGCGGCGATTGAGCGCGTGGTGCATTACGCGGGCTGGACGGACAAATACGAGCAGGTGCTCGGCAGCGTGAATCCGGTGGCCTCGGCGCACTTCAATTTCACCGTCACCGAGCCGATGGGCATCGTTGGCATCCTCGCACCGGATGACGCGCCGGTTTTGGGCCTGCTGTCGCTCATTTTGCCTGCGATCACGAGCGGGAACAGCGTCGTGGCGCTCGCCAGCACCACGCAGCCGTATCCGAGCATCCTTTTGGGCGAAATGCTCGCCACGAGCGACCTGCCCGGCGGCGTGGTGAACCTGCTCACCGGCGTCCGCGACGAATTGATCCCCACGTTTGCCACGCACGAGCATCTGCGGGCCATCAGCGGCGTTTTGGGTGCGGAAGAACGCAAAGCCATCCGCCTCGGCGCTGCCGAAAGCGTGAAGCGCGTGCGTTTGCTGAAGGCCGAAGAGCCCATCGACTGGTTCGCGGACAAGATGCAGGGCGCGGAGGAGATTCGAGCGCTGGTCGAGTTCAAGACGACGTGGCATCCGGTGGGTGCTTGAATCGTGACGGCTGTCGAATCGCGCGAAGCGTCGTGGAGTGCGGTGGCAAGCCTTGGCGCGACACCGCTGTCATCCGCCGATTGGCGTTTTTTAGCCTCAAATCATTCGTCCGCGCTCGACAGCGGTGTCGCCGGAGCAGGACTGCGTCTTGCTCCTCTGCCACCGCACTCCACGACGCTTCGCGTTCTCGGTGGCAATCTTGCTTGCGTGCAGGCGCGGACTCGCCACGGCTTCACGCATGACCGCCTATCTGTCTCTCTGCCACGTTGTTTCTGAAATCGCCCTGATCACCTCCACGGAGTCCGTTTTGGGCTGGGATCAGGAGACTTACATGCCGGAGAAGGCGTTGGATCATCGCGCGCGGCAGTTGTCGTATCTGACGGGGAAGGCGCATGCGTTGCTGACCTCGAAGCATACGCTGAAGCTGCTGGAACGGGCGGAGACGGAGATGCCGGAGGATGCGACGCAGGCGGCGAATGTGCGCGGATTGCGGCGCGACATCGACAAGGCGACGAAACTGCCGCAAAAGCTGGTGAAGGAGGAGAGCGAGGTGTGCGCGCATGCGAAGGCGGCTTGGGCGGAGGCGCGCGGTAAGTCGAACTTTACGATGTTTGCGCCGCATCTGGAGAAGGTGCTCACCATTGCGCAAAAAAAGGCGGATCTGTTTGGTTACGAGGACGAACCGTATGATGCGTTGCTGGATCTGTATGAGCGTGGGGCGAAAACGCGGGAGGTGGCGACGCTGTTTGAGAAGTTGAAGCCGCAATTGGCCGAAATCGCCCGCGCAGCGGTGGCGAAGTCGGCGAAGGTGAAGCCGGGCGTGCTCAAGGGGCGCTATCCCATCGAGAAGCAGCAGATTTTGAACCGTGAGATCGCGGCAAGCCTGGGTTTTGATTTCGAGGCGGGCCGCATCGACACCACGGCGCATCCGTTTTGCACCACACTAGGCCCTGGCGACGTGCGGCTGACGACGCGGTATGATGAGAAGGATTTTCTGTCGTCGCTCTTTGGCGTGATGCACGAGGCGGGGCATGGCTTGTATGAGCAGGGCCTGCCGGGCCTCGATTACGGCCTGCCGAGCGGCAGCGCGGCCTCGCTGGGCATCCACGAGTCGCAAAGCCGGCTGTGGGAGAATCACGTTGGCCGCAGCCGCACGTTCTGGGCGAAGTGGCTGCCGCGCGCGAAGGAACTGTTCCCGTATTTGAAGAAAGTGAAGCTGGATGCCTTTATGAAGGACATGCTGCGCAGCGAATTCAGCTTCATCCGCGTGGAGGCGGACGAGGCGACGTATGACCTGCACATCCTGCTGCGCTTCGGTATCGAGCGTCGTCTGGTGAAGGGCGAACTGGCGGTGAAGGACGTGCCGAAGGTGTGGAATGAGGAGTATCGCGAGCTGTTTGGCATGACACCACCAGATGACCGTCGTGGCTGCCTGCAAGACATTCACTGGAGCATGGGCGGACTCGGCTACTTCGCGACGTACACGCTGGGGAACCTGAACGCGGCGCAGTTATTCGCATCAGCGAAGAAGCAGAAGAAAATCGCCACAGCGCTGGAGAAGTGCGATTACGCGCCGCTGCTGAAGTGGCTGCGTGAGAATGTACATTCACAAGGCGGTGCGCTGCTGCCGCAGGAGATCATCGCGAAGGCGACAGGCAAGCCGACGGATGCGAAATGGCATATTGCGCACCTGCGGGAGCGGTATGTCGGCTAGGGCTTGAGATGATCGGAAAGCAGATCGCGCAGCAACTTGCGGGCGCGGTAGAGGCGGAGTTCGACAGCTTTTTCACTCGTGTCCTGCACGCGGGCGATCTCGGCATGGCTCATGCCGTGCCAGGTGGAGAGGATAAGAACCTCTCGCATGTCCTGCGGGAGTTCCGAGATGGCCTTTTGGATCGCAGCGACACGCTCGTTGACGATGGTTTGCTCGTCGGGCTGAGCATCCTTCGCGATGACAGGCAGTTCGCGGAGTTTTTCGTGACCGAGAAGTGTTTCGGGGTGCCGTCCACGCCAGCGGGCGTGATTGCGGGCGAGGTTGGTGGCGATGGCGAAGAGCCAGGTGGAGAATTTCTGTGAAGAGCGATACTCAAGCCGATGGCGATACACGCGGACGAAAGTTTCCTGCGCGAGGTCTTGAGCCGTGGCCTCGCTGCTGGTGAGACGGGTGAGGTAGGCGATGAGCGGCTGGCTCCAAGCATCCATGAGCCGGTTGAGGGCGAGATCATCCCCCTCGGCGAGGCAGCGCATGAGTTCGATGTCAAATTCGTCGCGGTCGCGTGTCATCGGCGGATGCTGGAGGAGACGCGGCGGTCATGCTCGCGGCGCTGCTGCTGAAGAATGGGCAGGATGTCGTCGAGGAAACGTCTGCCCTGTTCGGGCGGCATGAGGGCAGCCACCTGGTTCAGATGGTCCGTGGCGGCTTTTTCGCAGTCGCCACACAGCGCCTGCTCTTTGCTGAGCTGGTCGTCTATGTCACCGGGCTGGCGATTGCGGTGACGCGCCCGCCAGAGCAGCGGGCGATCAGCAGCGTCGAGCTGGCGGCACATCTTCGTGCATTGCATGAAGTAATCACGATGCAGGGCGCTGACGCGCTCGAACGTGGCGTCGTCGAGGTGGTATTCGTCCTTGAGCCAGCGCAGGCCGACCTCCTGCGGAGATTCGCGCGGACGCAGGCTCTCACGCGTGATCCACATGGCCGCTCCGGCAAGCGCCAGGGTGATGAAGGCAAAGCCGATGAGTCTTCCGGCAGGTGTCATGATCAACGACCTCCGAGGTGGTTTGGATCAAAGGGGCTGATGGACATCACATAGGCATCGTGTGGATTGACCTCCTCCGGCGGGTGGGTGAGTCCCCAGGCGACCGCCACGGCGATGGCGATGGCGAGGATGACGACCTCGCGCTTCGGGCGCAGCAGCCACCAGGCAAAGCGCTCGACCCAGCCGGGGTCGCGTGTCTCGGAGGCGATGCGCCGCCAGACCTCACGACGGAAGTCTGGCGGTGCCTCGGCCTGCACCTGCCACTGCGCGAGCAGATCATCGAGTGGATCGGGATCGTCGGCTTTCATGGAAGGAGCAGCTTGTGGTTTTGGGGAGGAAGCAGTGGGGGCATGCGTTACCGCTGACCATATACGTCGATCCAGGCGAGGCCTGACTTGGCGCCCGGAGGGTGGAAATAACGGCGTCCAAGATACACACCATCGACTTCCTTCATCGAACCGCCGGTGGGATGGCTGGCACGGGTGAGCACCGGCTTGCCATTGTAGGTCTGCGTCAGGCTTGGCACGTTGGGACGACCGGCACAGGACACGGAGGCGAGGGTGGAGAGGGCGAGGAGGGTGTAAACAATGGGCTTCATGGTTGGGTTTGGGGTTGGTTGGATGAGCCGTCCAAATGGACCTGCTCATCTCGTGCTACCCCGCACCCACGCGCATCCCTCAAAAAAAGTTCCAGCCCTCAATTTTCCCGCCGCATGTGCCGGATGAGGCCGATCATAACGCCTTGAATCATCAGCTCACGCACCGGAATGAGATCGGGAAACTCGGGATTCTCCGCCTTGAGGCAGGGCTGTGAATCCTGGATGAGGTAACGCTTGAGCGTCGTTTCACCGTCGATGAGAGCGGCGACGATGTCGCGGGGACGTGGCTCGCGGATTTCGAGGATGACGAGGTCGCCGTCGCCGATGAGAGCGCCGATCATGGACTCGCCGCGCACCTTGAGCGCGAAGCTTTTCGCGCTGCGCGGGATGCCGAGGGTGTTCACATCGACGGAGATGCATTTCTCGGCGTGCTGGACCATGTCCGCCGCGGCCATGCCGGCGGGGATTTGGCCGAAGACGGGAATGTCGATGATCTCGGCGCGGTCGAGATCCTCCGGGAAGACCACGGCACGGGCCTTGTGCGCGTGGCGCTGAATGACGCCTTTCTTCTCAAGCGCACGGAGATGGCTCATGGCGGCGGTCTGGCTGGAGAAGCCGAAGTGGCGCTGGATGTCACGCGTGGAGGGCATGACGCCCTCGGCACGTTGGTAGCTGCGCAGGTAGTCGAGCAGCTCCTGCTGACGGGCGGTGAGGCGGGTGTCGGTGTCGATGAGCATGGGAAATGCGGGCTGTTCGGGCGAACATTCCCTCTCAAGCCGCATACGCAAGATGTTTTCCTGCGGCGGATTCGGCGCATAGTCACGGCCATGATGTTTGCGAATCACCTGAAAAACTCCGCATTGCTGCTGATGTCCGCGGTCTTCTGCCACGGGCAGGAGGCCGCTCCGTTGAATCCGGCCAAGATGGAGAAGACCGGCATGCTGCCACCTTTTACCAAGGTGCTGGGCGAGCGTGCAGCAGCCGCTTTCGGCAAACAGGACTGGAAGGCGGCACGCGAGGCCTACGAAGAGATGCTGGAACTCGACGACGGCAATGCGCTCATCTGGGCAAACCTGGGCGCAGTGGAGCAGCAGGCCGGCAATGTGAAGCGGGCCGTCGAGTGCTTCGAGAAATCCGTGCAGATCAATCCGCAGCTCGCGCAGACATGGACGGCGCTGGGATTGCTGATGCAAAACCGGGGCGACACCTATCGCGCGATTTCCTGCTTCGCCCGGGCCATTCATGAGGAGCCAGAGGACGCTCGAGCGCATAATTTTCTGGCCATCGCCGCGAAGGGACTGGGCTGGACGGATGCGGCGGAGGCGGAACTGCAGCGTGCGATCGACCTGAAGCCGGACTACGGCATCGCGCATTTCAACATGGCGCTGATGCTGCTGGAGCGCCGGCCACCTGCGATCGAACTGGCGCGACGACACTACGAGAAGGCTCTGGCGCTCGGTGTGGCGAAGGACGACGTCGTGGAACGCCGCCTGAAGGAGTGACGCATGCAGGAACGCCCCGATTCTTGGAACATCGCCGCGCAGCTCGACGATCTGCGTGCGCAAGGACTTTGGCGTGAGCTGCGCCCCTTGGACGAACTTGACGGCGTCATCGTGCGCGGCGGAGACC
>DAORHS010000086.1:0-10706 GCA_035438165.1 Prosthecobacter sp. | reverse complement strand
CTGCCGCAGATGATGAATGCCTCCGAGGCCATCGCCGCGATCAAGAAGCAGCGCGAGGGCGGCCCGGCGCTCGACGCGGCGGCGATGAAACAGGCCACCAACGCGATTCAGATCGCCATGGCCGCACAACCGCCGGATCGCGGTAATTTGAAGAATGCTGTGCTTGCCGCCTTGGGCAATGCCGGAGCGGATGCGGTTGTTCCCACGGCCCAGGCACCGCTCACCGCCGACAAACATGCGGCGCAGCGATTGCGCCTTGGCATGGAGACACGCGTGTTGCGTCTCGCCGCTGGTGAAGGCGTGGCTGCGCATCCGGCGCATGCAATTTTCCCCGGCAAAGTGCCTGCGGATGCTCCGCGCATCACCGGAGAGGTCAAAGTGATGCCTGCCATCCCTGGCTGGACCAGCACGGGGCTTTATGCGGCGGCTGGCGAGACGATCACGGTCATTTTGCCTGAAACTCTCGCTGACAAAGGCTACGCCGTGCGCATCGGCTGCCACAGCGACACGCTTTACCACCTCGACAAATGGGAACGCGCACCCGACATCACCCGCAGCGTGCCGCTGGCGACCTCAACGACCAAAACAGCCAGTGCGTTCGGTGGATTGATCTACATCGAGGTTCCAGGCCGTGCGAAGGACGACGCGCCCTTCACCGCGACGATTCAAAATGGTATTCCCGCGCCGCTGTTCGTTCTCGGCCAGGACGACGACGCGAAATGGAAAGAAATCCGCATGCGTCCGGCACCGTGGGCCGAGATGGCGTGTGACAAGCTCATCATCAGCTTTCCTTCCGAGGTTGGCTGTCTCGTGAACAATCCGACAGAACTCATGACCTTCTGGAAAAAGGTCGTCGAAGCCCAGGACGAAGTGAGCAATCAGACCGCCGAACGCACACGCCCTGAGCGCATCGTGGCTGATGTGCAGATCAGCGCCGGTTACATGCACAGCGGTTATCCGATCATGATCCCGACCAGCGCCGCACCGGAGATGGTGACGTTTGGCAAACTGAAATTCCCCGGCTGGGGCTTCTACCACGAAATCGGCCACAATCACCAGCGCGGCGATTTCACCTTCGACGGCACCGGTGAAGTGACGAACAACGTCATCGGCATGTACTGCTACCACGAGGTCTTGAAGAAAGACTGGCTCATCGGCCATCCCGCGATCACCGAGGAGGAGCGGAAGGAGAACGTGAAGAAGATCGAGAAGTCCGCCAACAAATGGCAGGAGTGGAAAAGCAGTCCCTTCCTGGCCCTCACCACCTACATCCAACTCATGCAGGAGTTCGGCTGGGAAAGCTGGCGCAAATACCTCCACAGTTTCGACGACGCCACCTTCGGCCCAGCACCGAAGGGCGATGACGAACGCCGTGATCAGTTCCTCGTGCGCTACTCGAAGATCACGAACAAAAACCTTGGTCCGTTCTTCGATGCCTGGGGCATTCCAGTGAGTTCATCCGCGAAGGCGGAAGTGAGCAAGCTGGAGGCGTGGATGCCGAAGGGGATGTGAAGACGATTTACACCCGGATCAATTCACGAATCGGGCTGCCATTCGGCACGATGGGCGTGGGGCGTCCGCTGAAGTCGTTGATCGTCTCCTTGGCGGAGTCGATGCCGAGATGGTGGTAGATGGTGGCGAGGAAATCGTGCGGGCTGTTGGCGTGCTCGGCGACGTCTTCGCCGCGTTTGTCACTAGCGCCGATGACGCCGCCAGTTTGCAAGCCGCCACCGGCCCAGAGATTGGTGAAGGCACGCGGCCAGTGATCGCGGCCCGGTTGCACGACACCTGCGGCAGCGCTGGCCTCGCCGGCACCGGAACTGGCGACGTGGCTGATCTTTGGCGTGCGGCCAAACTCGCCGCTGACGACGACGAGCACGCGTTTGTCGAGGCCACGGGCATACACGTCCTCGATCAAGGCTGAAACGGCCTGGTCGAAGGCTCCGGCGCGGAAACGCAGCGCCTCGAAGACATTGTGATTCACCGCGTGGTCGTCCCAGTTGCCCACGCGACCGCATTGCGGGCCGTCGAGGCAGCTTGTGATGATTTCGACGCCGGATTCGACGAGGCGGCGTGCCAGCAGCAACTGCTGGCCCCAGCGATGCATGCCGTAGCGTTCGCGGGTGCGCTTGTCCTCCTTGCCGAGGTCGAAAGCGTGACGTGTTTGCGGATTCGTGAGCAAGGTCATCGCCTGGGACTCGAACTGATCCATCGCGCCCATTTCACCGGCGGCATCGACGTTGCGCTCGAGTTTGTCGAGACTGTGCAACAGCGCCATGCGGTCATTGAGCCGGGCCAGTTGTGCTGGATTGGACAGACCGACATTGGGAACGGCGAAATCGGGGCGACTGGGATCGCTCAGCACGGAGAGCGGCGAGTAGGCGGCGTTCACAAAGCCTGGACCGGCGATGGTAAAGCTGTCGTAATTGATGATCGGGTTCACGCCGATGTAGTTTGGCAGCGGACTGGTGCGTTTGTTCTTCGACCGCAGATAATTCGCCACCGTCATCCAGTCCGGCAGCAGCGGCTTGGGCTTGTCGCGCGGATCGGGATCGCCGCTGAGCATTTGCAACGAACCAGCCGGATGTCCGCCGCCGGTGTGTGTCATCGAGCGCAGCAGCGTGAACTTGTCCGCGATCTTGGCCTGCAACGGGAGTAACTCCGTGAGTTGCATGCCGGGAACCTTCGTTTTGATCGTCTTGAACGGCCCCCGATACTCGCTGCCAATCTGTGGCTTCGGATCATAGGTGTCGAGATGCGAACATCCGCCGCGCAGCCACACCAAAATCACCGCCGTGCGTTCGCGCGAAGGTTTAACGGCATTTTCAGCACGCAGTTTCAGCAATCCCGGCCAGCTCAGGCTCGCGAAGCCGGTGAGGCCGATGCGCATGAAGCCACGCCGGTCCAGAGGGCCGGAGCAGGTGACGGGAGGCGAGGTGGAGGGCATGAGCGCAGAGCATACGCGCGCATGCTCTGGATTCTTCGATCACTTCGCCAGCGAGACGCAGACGATCTCCTCGTCGTTGCGCATGAAGACGCACTGATTCGCGAACGCCGGATGTGACCATACAACGGCTCGCTTGGGATCGGTGGTCGTCGGTTTGAGGATCTTGGCGCGACTGAGTTCTTCATAACCCTGCGGTGTGAGTTTGGCGATGATGAGATCGCCTTGTTCGTTGGCGAGGAAGAAACGGTTTTCGTGTTTCACGATGAAGGCATTGGCCCAGCGAACTTCGGGGCCGCCGGTGGTGGCGGCCATGGTTTCCCAGAGGCGCTCGCCGGTGTCGAGCTTGAGGCAACGAAGCTGGCCGTAGCTGCACACGCCGTAGATGTGGCCGTTTTCGATGAAGGGCGTGCTCATGAGGCTGTGCAGCGTGTCGGTGTTCTTTTCGCTGAAGCTTTTGCCTTCCCATTGCAACGTGGCGGTGGGTTTGGTGGCATCGAGCTTGAAGCATTTTGAACTGGTGTAAAACGAGCTGAACAGCAGCAAATCCCCGGCGAGTCGTGGCGTGGCAACGGTGAGGCCGAAGCGCACTTCCCAAGGATAGGACCAGAACACTTTGCCGGTGGCGGGGTCGAGCGAGTTCACAGCCTGCGGATGCCAGAGGATGAGTTGCTTCGTGCCACCTGCGTCGATCATCGTTGGCGGGCCGTAACCGGGCTCACGCGCATCAAGAGCACGCCAGAGTTCTTTGCCGGAATCCTTGTCAAAAGCCACCGCGACACTGCCAGGGCCGCCAACGAGGCAGATCAATCGCTGTCCATCGAGAAGCGGATGACCTGCGAAACCCCATTGCGGCGTTTTGGCTCCGTAGTCTGCTTTAAAATCGTGTGACCACAGCACTTTGCCATTGGTGGCGTCGAGACAGAACAGATTGCCCTCCGCGCCAACCGTCCAGACCTTGCCATCGCTCACCAGCGGCGTGCAGCGCGGGCCGGTGGAGTAGCTCATCGTATAGGTGCAGTCGTAGCGATGCTCCCAGAGTTGCGCGCCTGTCTTTACATCAAGGCAAAGCACACGTTCCGTGCCGGGAATGATGCCACGCGCAAAGGCATTGCCGGGAACGCTCGTGTTCGCTGTCACCTGACGATCCATGAGATACACTTTGCCATTGGTGATGGCCGGACCGGTGTAACCGCCGCCGATCTTCACACGCCAGAGCACCTTCGGCCCGCCTTCGGGAAACTTTTCGACAATGCCGGTTTCACGCCACACACCATCACGCTGCGGGCCGAGCCACTGCGGCCAGTCGTCGGCATGAAGAGCGGAGGACAGGAGAAGGAAGAGCAGCGTGCGCATAGCAAACCAAACCGAACAAGCAGCGGCATGTTTCAAAGGATTTGGGTTACAGTGCCTCGAGACACCTAACAGGATTCTCAACGAGCCCATAAATGGTCGTAATTTAGCCCTAGACAAACAGCGGTGCCATTTTCAAACTCTCCCAATGAAACGTCTCATCATCATGACGGCGGCGTTTGGCCTGTGGGCAACCACCCAGGCACAAACGACGGAACTCCCGGGTGCTTTTACCACAACCAAGGGAAAGGTCATCAAGAACGCCAAAGTTCTCGGGCGAACAGACGATGCTCTTCGCATCAGCCACAACGACGGGATCGGCAGCATTCCGTTTACTGAACTCCCTGCCGAAGTGGCTGAACTGCTTGGAATCGACACTGGCGAGGATCCCAACGCGATCAAACTGCCCAACCCTTTAGTCGCCAGTGGCAAGAACTACCTTGAAGCCAGGCTCCTGGCAGTGGAGCCTGACGGCATACGCATCCTTCACGATGATGGGGGCGCCAAACTTCACTACGAGGATCTTCCGGGGGCTTTGCAATTGAGTCTCGGAGGTTTTGATCAGGAACAAGCGCTCAAGTTTCGGGAAGCGGAGGAGGAAAGGCAAAAGGCCATAAAGGCTGAGATGTACAAGCAGCGATTGGAAATGATCGACCAGCGGAACAAGGAGGCGGCAGGCCGGGGCCAGCCTTCTACTGTCCCCTCGCCAGATGTTCCACCGCCGACGCCGTCGAACCAGCCATCCGGTGCTTCACCCCGTCCCAACGCTCCCCCTGCATCCCCGAGGGCCAGCGGTGTCAGTCCGATGGTTCTTGTTGAAATGACCGCCCGCTCAACCGGTGGCAGGAGCGGCTCAGGGACGGATGTCCGGGCCAGCGTCTCATTCCGTAATCTGGAGTGCACCCTGAAATCACGGAGCGGCGCGGCACAAACTGCCCGGCTTCAGTGCCTGTTCCTGACACGAAGTGAAGGGGGACGCATGGAGGCGCATGTGGTGGCGGACGAAAAGATCAGCATTGCGCCCGGTGGCGTCCAGACCGTGACCACGGCGGCGGCGGCCAATGGTGGAGTGATCAGCATCCCCAGTTTCGGGCTGAATTTTCGTGTCGGGGAAAAGTACGTCGGATGGTCATGGCGCGTGGTTGATGGACAGGGTCGCATCTGCGCGGTCAAGTCCTCGACTCCTCCCTATGACCGCCACGCTTACGCGACGCCGGTCGAAAAACGCTGAGTCTGCTTCAAACACGGCGCCAGCAAGCCCGCACCCTGCCAGCCCCGTGGACGAACCTGACATTCCCAATCCGCCCCCCGAAATCACGGTGGTTCTACCGCGTGAAGCGACACCGATGGGGGATCGTAGCAGCGGGTGGGTTCCTCCATCCGTGGAAGAGATGCAGCGGATGCTGCCGGCGTATGACATGAAACGCCTGCTGGGCCGCGGAGGCATGGGAGCGGTTTACGAGGGTGTTCAGAGAGCGCTCGAAAGGCCGGCGGCGATCAAGGTGCTGCCGCCGGACGTCGCCGCACGTGATCCACATTTCGTCGAGCGCTTCAAGCGGGAGAGCCGGGCCATGGCGAAACTGGCCCATCCAAATATCGTGGCCGTTTACGAGGCTGGCGAGACGATCGATGGCCTGCTCTATTTCGTCATGGAACTCATCGATGGAGTCGATGTGGCGCGAATGATCGACAGCGAAGGCGCGCTTCCGCCCAACCGGGTGCTGCGCATCTGCCGGGATGTTTGCGACGCGCTCATGTATGCTCATGCGCAGGGCATCGTGCACCGCGATGTGACGCCATCGAACATAATCATCGACCGTCAGGGCCGCGTCAAAGTGGCAGACTTCGGCCTGGCCAAACTCGAAGATCCCAACCGGAATGCCTCAAGCACGGTGATGGGAAAACCAGATTTCGTTCCGCCTGAGGCTTTTGTACCCGGAATCGAGATTGATGGACGCGCGGACGTCTATGCGCTTGGCGTCTCTCTCTACCAGATGCTGACGGGGCGGCTGCCGAAGGGAAGATTCGAACTGCCATCGCACCTGGTCCCGGGAGTCGATGCGCGGCTGGACGCGATCATTGACAAGGCCATGCAGACGGATCGTGAAAGGCGCTATTCGAGCGCAGCAGAGGTCCGCAGTGCACTGGAAGTCATCATGACGCACAGTGTCAGTCGCAGTCTCGGGGTCGCCACATCCGGCCAAACGCTGCCACTGCGAACGGGCACCCTGTCTGTTCGTGTGCCGGGAACATCCCCTGAGAAGAAGCACGGAGGATGGTCGATGGAGAAGGTCGCGCTTGCGTCCGCATTTGCGGCACTCGCCGGGGTGGCCATGATTCTAGGCACCCAAGTGTGGCCGGGCACCGGCAAAAAGAATGGCGATGGACAATTAACTGAAAACAGTCTGCCTCCAAAGCCATCATCCTCCCCTTTTCCCCTGGCCCCATTGATCCGTCCGCGCGGGACATGGCACAGCAACAGCGTCAGCATCCCGGTGCAGACATCTTCGATCCGATCCAAGAGTCAAATCCAGTGGCGGTGGCGCAATCCGTTGCCACAGGGCAGCAGCCTGATGGATGTGCTGTGGGACGGAACCCGATTCATCGCGGTCGGCGACCGCAGCGCCATGGTCACCTCCACTGACGGTTTTACATGGGAACGCCTCGGAAATTATGACGTGCCGTGGCTGGGTGGCATTGCCTCCAGCGGGAGCAGCTATGTGGCATGCGGCGCCGGTTTTCTCAACCGGGCCCCACTGCTGTTCTCGAAGGATGGACAAACGTGGACGCGCCTGATGTTTCAGGCTCCCGACCTGGAAGCGGTGACTTGGACGGGGAAAGAATATGTGGCGGTTGGGCGGGCCGGCACCATTGCTGTCTCACGTTCAGGTGACTCGGAGTGGAGTCGCCTTGCGGCGGGAAACAGCAGGTTCTATGGCATTGCTTCCAATCACGGCACGACGGTCGTCGTGGGTACAGGCGGCAGCATTGTCTCTTCAGACAATGCCACGCGCTGGATGGCACGCGAGTCGGGCGTTTCGGAGAATCTGGCGGGCATCACGTGGGCCGATTCCCGCTGGGTGGTGGTGGGTGATGCCGGTACGGTGCTTGTTTCGACTGACGCAATCCGCTGGGAACGACGGAAGTGCGCGACTTCCCAAAACCTCCAGACCGTCTGCTGGACTGGAGGCCGTCTGGTCGCCGCAGGGACGAGCGGAACGGCTTGGATTTCCGAGGACGGAGAAATGTGGCAACCCGTGGCATCCGGCACTCCGCAAAACATTCAGGCCATTCAAAAGGGCCATGACGGAACGTTGGTCGCCATGTGCGACCGTGGCATGGTACTTTCATCAAGCGACGAGGGGATGACCTGGCGTTCCAGCATACGATCAGTCACACAAAACATGCTTCTGGGGATCGCGGCTTCACCCGATCATCTGGTGAGTGTCGGCGAAGGCGGAGTGATCCTGCGCTCCGAGGATGGGGTGCGGTGGGAAGCAGTGAACTCGGGCACGAGCACGACCTTGAATCGAGTTGCCTGGGCTGGCGATCAATTCATCGCCGTGGGTTTCAACGGAACCATTCTCACCTCCGGGGACGGCATGGAATGGCACACCACCTCCACGGGTCTCCCGCAACCTCTGTGGGCGGTCGCGGGCAACGGCAAAAGGCATGTGGTGGTCGGAGACGAGGGTGTCATCGTCACCTCCGAAGACGGCCGTGCATGGGCGGAATGCGAGTCGAATTCGGATGAGGATCTTCTCGCGGTGACATGGGCGGGAAATGAGTTTGTCGCCGTCGGTGGCAACGGCTTGATGCTGCGATCATCTGACGGGACGCATTGGAACTCTGTGCCCACGCCGCTGAAAGACGATTTCATGGCAGTCACCTGGACAGGTTCACAAATCATCGCGGTGGGATTGCAGGACCGGGCGCTGAGCACTTCGGATTTCATCACCTGGAAACAGGGGCGGCTCAAACTCTTCGCGGGCCGGGCCACTTCCGTTTTATGGCATGAAGGCTTGGTGCTGGCCGTGGGGGCTTTTGGAAGTTGTGCAGTGAGCGCCGATCTCGAGAACTGGCTCGGCAGCGGATCACTGGTGGAAGCGACCGGCAACGATCTGGAGGATGCCTGCATCTTTCGTGGAAAGGTGATCGCGGTGGGCGAAGCGGGAACCATCCTAGAAGGCGACTGGTTTGGGCAGACTCCAGACTTTTCGCAATCCCAAGAAGAGAGTGCACAGTCGGTACCGCAGACTGCCGCGAATGCCAGCATGAACGGACCGCCTCCACAGGCCCTGAATTTCGGCGGTTCGCGCTACGCGTTCGTCCGCCAGAGAACCACCTGGACCGGAGCGAAGCAGATCGCCGAAGCGATGGGAGGACATCTGGCCACGATCACCTCGCAGGCCGAAAACGACTGGCTGCGACAGGCAATCCCACCGGGAGTGGACGCCGTCGCCTTGGGAGGAGAACTCAACAAAGACGGCCGCTGGACCTGGATCACCGGTGAACCATGGGCCTTCACAGCGTGGGCACGAACTCGCGACGGTTCCACGTCAGAGCCAAACAGTAACGGCGCGGACAAGTTGGAATGGATATCCTATGCGCCGACCTACAAACCGCTCGACGGCTGGAATGATATTTTCGACACAGAAAGTTTGGAGATTCATCCAACGACGCGCGCATTTCTGGTTGAATGGGATGCGTTTTCACCCACTCAATAAACCGCATGCAGGATCCCAAGGTATTCATCGACGAGACCGGCACCTCCGGACAAGCACGGCATGTCATCCCGAATGCGCCGATGGTCACTGTCGGCAGCGATTCTTCAAACCACATCGCTGTCCAAGGCGAAGGCATCGTCTCGCTGCACGCGGTGATCATGCGCGACGGCAACGCCCTGGTGCTGTGTGATCAGGGAGCTCCCGGGGGAACTTTTGTGAATGGCCTGCCAATCACAGAACATGAACTGCATGAGGGGGATGTCGTTGAGATTGGGAACCTCAAACTCCGCTTCGGGAATGAAGCCGCAGTACAACACTCCCCTCCGCCAGCGCCTGACACCCTCGAGCCGCAGCCCCCCCCGTCACTGCCGTCAGCAGCGGAATCTGTTGAAGCCCCCCCGCCCGACGACCGCCGTCCGCTTCGCGTTCTGGTGGCTGCCGTGGTAATCGCCACATTGTCGGGCTTCGGATTCCTCGCATGGCATCTGGGCAACCGCACCACGAAGGTAGAAGCGCCTGCCGGGGCTGAGAGTGAACCTGCGGCCAAAAGTGACCCCGCCTCTGTTGCGGTCGCGGAGCCCGCCAACGCGACGAGTCCGAAGGCGGAGGCGAACACCGCCCCGATGCCAACTGCACCTCCGACTCCGTCACCAACGCCGCCCCCCTCCCCGCCAAAGACCGAGGAGAAACCTCCAGCGGCAACACCCCCGGTCGCAAACGCACCATCCGAACCCCTGCCCCTTTCAGTACGAGTCTGGAACCTCATCAGCCAGTCCGGCACCGCCGGAGGCCCGTTGATGCAACTGCCATCCGCCGACGGCCGACTTTCGAAGCTGGATCAGACGATTGAGAATGCAGCCATGCAGAGTGCATTCACGACCTGGCAGGGCTCTATGACTGAACTACAGGCACACTACCGGCAGGCCCTGGAGCGGGAACTTCGCGCAACCATCTCCCGCCCCGGTCAGGATGCCTCTGTGGCTGCCCTTCGCGTTGAGATCAATCAAATCAAGAGTGCCTCCACCTTTGCCACCATCCCGACAGACGCTCCCGAATCGCTGAAAAAACTGCGAACAACCTACCTCCTTGAAGCCGCCAGACTTGCCAAGATCAGAGAGTCGGCTCTCGGCGATCTCTACGACGGCTATTGCAACGGGTTGACACGTTACGCGTCAGACTTAAACCGCGATGGACAGGCTGACATGGCTGCGGCGATCAACGTCCTCAAACGGGCCATTCAACAGGGCCGAATCCCTCCCCAACAAAGCTCCATCCCAACACCGCCTTCATCCGACGAACCTCTGGCTCTCGCGGCGAAGATAAAAGGCACCCGCTGGACGACCGAGGACGCATCCGGCAAGCCGCAGGGCACCATCGAATTCAGTGAGGACTCGGCCCGAGCCGATTCTGGGATTCGCGGTCTCTGGACAATGACCGGCCCCCGTACGATCCAGTGGCAAGACCATGAGTTTGTTTTCGACGAGACCTTTCGGAGTTTCACCGGCTGGTGGGCAGTGCCGAGTGAAAAGCGGTCCGGTCGGCGCATGTCAGCAGGCCCTCTGAATCAATGACTGTACGATTCCAAAGCAGGGCGGCTGCCATTCAGGGCAGGTGCCCAAGTTCGGTGACCTTCCGCTGCCATTCCAGTTGTGGGAGCATTTGCAACTGTCCACGCTCGTCTT
>DAORHS010000085.1:0-10757 GCA_035438165.1 Prosthecobacter sp. | reverse complement strand
CAGCTTCACCATCTTTGTCGATTTCATCCGCAAGGACTCCCTCGCCACCTTCACGCCGGAGGAGAACGCGCAGTTCGCTGAACTCATCGCGAAGAAGCCCGAGGCGAAGAGTGCCATCGAAAACGTCGGCGCCATGTTCGCGGGCCGCACGCCAACGATGTGGACGCTCGAAGAACTCAGCACCGCCGCGCAGACCGGATTGAAGGGCCGCAGCTTTGAAAACGGTCGCAAGATGTTCACCGCCGCCGCCTGCTACACCTGCCACCGCTTCGGCAACGCCGGCGGCATGACCGGCCCCGACCTCACCGGTGCCGGAGGACGCTACAGCCCGCACGATCTCCTCGATAACATCATCAACCCCAGCAAGGTCATCAACGAGCAGTTCGTCCCCATCATCGTCACCAAAAACGACGGCAGCATCATGAGCGGCGTCGTGGTGAACCTCAGCGGTGACGGCGTCACCCTCAACACCGACCTCACCGACCCGAACCAGCGCGTGAACGTGGACCGCAAAGAAGTGAAGAGCATCGAACTGAGCACCGTCTCCCCCATGCCGCCGATGCTCCTCGCCATGCTCAAGAAAGACGAAATCCTCGACCTCCTCGCCTACGTCCTCAGCGGCGGAAACAAGGAGCATGCGATGTTTGGGAAGTGAGGCGCACGCGAACGAGTCGCCTATAGCCGGGACGCGTTTATTCGATATTGCTCCACTCGCTTCAGGTCACACGGCTGCCCCACGACTCTTGATAGAAGAGTTGTGGGTTTCTGATCGTCTTGGAGCATCTGGTCAATCATTGAATCCAACTCCGGGCCTCGAAGATCCTTGTTGATGGGCACGATCAAGGCTGTGGACGTTCCCAACTCCGTCACCAGACGCTTGAGCGCCCGTTTGGCTCGGAACGAACCGCAGGCTTGGTTATAGTTCGAATAGGCCTTCCAGAAGTCACGGCAGTACTGCTGGTTTGACTGGAACCTGAGATGCACGAATTCGTCCGCTCGATCCAGGGAGTCATCATTCTCGAATGACGTCGTATACTTATAGCACTCGCGCATTGTGGAGAATTGCTGATCTCCCGGACAAATAAGAGTGCAGCCATTCAAAAGACCGAAGAAAATGATGATCAACCATCTCATCGCGGTGAGGTTCTTCAGGAGATCCAGGGTGCCGGTGGGAAGGGTCTCGAAGTGCAGCATCGGAAGTTCTCCTTGGTCAGGTTCAGCATCAGGCAGAGGAAGTTCACCGTGCGCGGATCCAGCGTGCGCAACTGCGTCACCACTTGTCGCAGTTTGTCGTCGCCATAGTGCCTGCGTAGTTTGTGCCAGCCTTCCAGGCCTCCTCGCTCAACCACGCGGGCGATGATCTGCTTCTCGTGTTTTGCGAGGTCCAGTGTCGCCAAGTTGGTGTCCCAAAACAAGGCTGCGGGCAAGCCAAGAGGCGTTGGAGGACTGGAGGTCGTCGGGGTCACACTTGCGATGCTAGCCTCCTCCCCGCAAAGCTCAACACGCGATCGCATTGCCGCTCCTTGTCTTGTTCCAAGGATGACGGCGCGAATTTCTCTCGCCAAATCCGGCGGCGCTGATCAGAATCCGCGCTCGCCATGACTTCTTTCTCCTGGACCATCGACGGCTCGATCATCGGGCTGTACCTGCTGCTCACCATGGCGGCGGGCGTGTGGCTGCGGAAGAGGGTGCGGCGGGTGGAGGACTTTTTGGTCGCGGGTCGGGAGATGAATCTGCATCTCGGCATCGCATCGCTGGCGGCCACGGAGTTTGGTGTGATCACCTGCATGTATGCGGCGCAGGGCGGCTACACGCAGGGCTTTGCAGGCGCGCTGCCGGGCATCTGCCAGGCGCTGGCGATGTTTGCGGTTGGCATATCGGGCTTCTGCGTGAACCGCCTGCGCGACTCCGGGGTGATGACGTTGCCGGAGCTGTTTGAGAAGCGCTTCGGACGCTTCGTGCGCTGGCTTTCCGGCGTGGTCATCGTGATGGGCGGGCTGCTGAACATGGGCGTGTTCTTGAAAATCGGCGGCCAGTTTCTCTGCATGGTCACGGGGCTCGATCTTGGTCATCTCGTGCTGATCATGACGCTGCTGCTCATCATGGTGGCCGTTTACACGATCCTCGGCGGCATGCTTTCAGTGCTGGTGACCGACTTCCTGCAGTTCGTCGTCATGAGCCTCGGCCTGTTGGTGGTGACCGTCATGATTTTGTCGCAAGTCGGCTGGGGACGGCTCGTCGAGACCGTGGAGACGCATCACGGCGCGGGCGGCTTTGCACCGTGGGCGAATCCGGACACCGGCTGGAGCTTCATCGTGTTTCAGATGCTCATGGGCGTGGCGGCGACGCTCACATGGCAGACCGTGGTGTCGCGCCTGCTGGCGGCGAAGGACGCGCGCACCGGCCGTCGGGTGTTCACACGCACGAGTTTCTTCTTCGTCTGCCGCTGGATGATTCCCGGCCTGTGGGGCATCGCCGCGCTCGCTGTGATCGGTTGGAAACCGCTCGAGTTTCTCTCGTCCGACGAACGTGCCGCGCTGCCTGCGGCCATCGTGCAAAAAGTCGAAGCTTCCGAACTCGGCAAACCGTTCGCCGCCTTGTCCGCGACCGAACTCGTCGCCGTACCACCCGCCGTGCAGTCAAAGCTGAATGACGCCGCGTTGAACACGATGCCGAAATTCCTGAGCACCTTCCTGCCGGTCGGACTCATGGGTCTGCTCATCGCCGCCATGCTCGCGGCGGACATGTCCACCGACGCGAGTTATATGCTGAGCTGGGGCAGCGTGATCTACAACGACATCCTCGCACCATTCCGGCGCAGCGCCTGGCCGCACGCACGCGCCATTCGCTGGAACCGCTGCATCATCGCGCTCATCAGCGTGTATCTCTTCACCTTCGGCCTGCTCTACGAGATTCAGGGCAACGTGTGGGCCTACCTCGCGCTCACCGGCTCGATCTACCTCTCCAGCATGAGCGTGCTGCTCATCGCATGCTGTTACTGGCAGCGTGCGAACAACTGGGGCGCGCTCGCGGCGATCGTCTGCGGCGCGGTTGTGCCCGTGCTGCATCTGAGCTTTGAAAAAATCCCATCGCTTGCGCCCATGGTCGCCAGCATCACCAAAGAGCAGGCCGGCATCGCCGCCTTCGTCGCCGCCGCGCTCGGCATGATCGTCGGCTCGCTGCTCAAACCCCGCCCGCAATCCGCATGAACTCCGATTCCCACTGGCTCTGGCACGCGCTCATCTGGGGCGTCGTCCTCTGGTATTCCACCATCACGATCTGGGTCGCCATCCGTGGCGCGCGCGACATCCGCGACATGGTCAAACGTCTCGACGAAGAGCCTCCGCCACCGCCGGAGTCTTGAGAACGTTGTTGTTTGTCCGCTGATCGCCCCCTTCCGTCCATCCTTCTCATGAAACCCACCCTCCTCCTCATTCTCGCACTCGCCACCACCTCGCTCGCGCAAGACGGCTTCACACCGCTTTTCAACGGCAAGGACCTCAGCGGCTGGGATGGCGATCCGAAGCTGTGGAAGGTCGAAAACGGCATCGTCATCGGCACCAATCCAGCGCCCGAGGCGATGGCGAACAACAGCTTCCTCATCTGGCGCGGCGGCAGGGTGAAGGACTTCGAACTGCACGCCACCGTGCGCGTCATCGGCGACAACAACAGCGGTGTCCAATACCGCAGCCGCGAACTGCCGGAAGCCGCATCATGGGTCATCACCGGCTACCAGTGCGACATCCATCCCGCCATCGAGCACACCGGCATGACCTACGAGGAGAAAGGCCGCGGCATCTTCGGCCTCAACGGCCACAACGTCATGCTCGACCCCGACGGCGCGCTCTGGGAGCTCAGCGAGCACGAGCCCGTGAAAATCGATGTCAGCCAGTGGAACGAATACGTCATCATCGCCAAAGGCAACCACCTCAGCCACTTCATCAACGGCCAGCCCACCTCCGAGCTCATCGATCATGACGCCAGCAAGCGCGCCCTCGAAGGCCTCCTCGCTATCCAGCTCCATCGCGGCAATCCCAACAGCGTCCAGATCAAGGACCTTCGCCTCAAGGTGTTACCCGACGCGCCGCTCGTCCCCTTCGATGCCGCGAAACTCCCCGCCGGAGCGAAGAAGATCGAGAAGCCACGCACGAAGAGTCCGCAGGGCGCGGGGCCGGTGGTGAAGCCGAAGAAGTAGCTCTTCGCATCTGGTTAGCTTTGAACCACACTTTTACGAGAAATGTATCTACTGGATGACAATGGGGAGATCGTAGACTCGGAGTTTAGCCTCGATGTGGACTCCCGCGCATCGTGTGTCGTCGTTGAAAGCAGTGGTGGATCGAATCCAGGCACTGGAATTCTGCGGCGTAATCCCGACTACAACATTCTCGTCAATACTTTGCTCCAGCGAATTTGCGCGACGGGAGCTTTCATTGCGCGAGTCGTTCTTGACTCAAAACCTGTCGCCGGCCTCCCTATTGAGGACCGAATCGCGATGCTTGACCGAGAATATCCAATCGATCTCAAAGGTGTTGATGCCGATGATCTGCGACGAATGATTGGACGAACCGTCGCTGGCATGCATCGCAGCCACGGTGCCAAATCCAGAGGCAATGCTCAAAAGCGCATCCGTATTTGCCTTGATCGCATCATTGACCCTGACCTGCTTATTACCGCGAGGAACAGCTCTCCAAATGTGCCCGCCCTCGAAGAGCATGCGCCTGGTATTAGCGAAACAGAACGCGAGTGTCTGTCCAAAGCTCGGGTTGGCCAGGGGAGGTTCCGAAATGATCTTCTTCAAAGGCATCAATCCGAGTGCCCTCTAACGGGGATCACACACCCAGACCTCCTTGTTGCCTCGCATATCAAGCCTTGGAAGGTATGCACGAACCTTGAGAGGCTCGATCCTGAAAACGGAATCTTGTTTTCCGGATTGATCGATCGTCTTTTCGATTCGGGACTGATTACCTTTGATTCGAGTGGATGCATCGTCGTTTCGTCCAAACTGGCACCTGAAGATGTCGAAAGGTGTGGGCTTAATGACGTCACCAAGCTATCAATCACTGCATCAGCGCAGCGCTATATGGAATACCATCGGTCCGTTCAGTTTCATCCGTGAACAGAACCACCTCGCTAAATTGATTGTCATGAAAGCCCTCGCCCTCTCCATCATCACCCTGACCCTCGCTATCCAGCCCGCCTCCGCCGAAACACCCACGACCACGATCTGCGAGCCGACGACGGTCATCGTCTCGACGCCCTTCGACCAACCAACGCCACCAACGCGCAAGGGCGCGATCAACGGCTGGCAGGCGGGCATTGGCGAATGGAGCGTCAAAAATGGCGCACTGCATGGCGATGAGCTGGAGGAGAATCATCATCCTTCGTCCTGCACCTATCGCTTTGAAGCGACGGACATGATCATCACGGCGCAGTTCCGCCTCGGCACGGCGACACAGATCGCCTTCGCCTGCCGCGACACCGTGCCGCCGAACAACCATCTCGGGCGCACCTTCATCAGCAAGGATGCCATCTGGGTCACGCGCATGTCGGGCATCTCGAAGACCACGAAGTCCGAGAAACTCGCCGAACTCAAGACGCCCATCAATCCCGAGGCATGGCACACGATCACGATCGAAATCGTCGGCGATCATTACCGCGCCACGGTGAACGATCACGTCGTCGAGGCCCATCACGAACGCTACAAGGACGCCAAGGGCATCGTCGCCCTCGTCAACAAAGGCCAGGGCGCCCAGTTCAAGAACGTCGCCATCTGGCACGCCCAACCCAAAGCCACGAAATGAAATATCTGCTCGCCGCTCTCTCACTCTTCGCTCTTTGCCCTTCGCTCTTCCTGCCCTCCGTAGCCTCGGCGAAGGATGGGGCCGCGAAGCCGAACATCCTCTTCATCTACACCGACGACCACTCCTACCGCACGCTCTCCTGCTACGAAGGCGCTGAGTCGTGGGCGAAGACGCCGAACATGGACCGCCTCGCCGCGCGTGGCGTGCGCTTCACGCATGCCTACATCGGCACCTGGTGCATGCCTTCGCGTGTGACGATGCTCACCGGTCATCATCAATACGGCGCGAAGACCATGCGCATGGAAGGCCCGTATCCCGGCAGTGAGTACGATCCCGAGCAGTGTCCGTTCTGGCCCGCAGTCTTCCGCAAAAACGGCTACCACACGGCGCAGATCGGCAAGTGGCACTCCGGCACGGATGCGGGCTTTGGCCGCGACTGGGATCATCAGATCGTGTGGAACCGTCCGAAGCACCCTGCGAACGCGCCGAACTACTACCACGACCAGCTTCTCTCCATCGACGGTGGTGAGCCACATGTGGTGAAAGGCTACTCGACCGACAACTACACACGCTGGGCCATCGACTACATCAAAGGCGAGAAACGTGACACCGCGAAGCCCTGGTATCTCTGGCTCTGCTACGGCGGCGTGCATGCGCCGTATCAACCGGCGGAACGCCATCTCAACGACTACCCCGGCGCGAGCGTCGCCACACCGGCGGACATTTACCCGCCGCGCCCCGGCAAGCCCGGCTACATGCAAAAGATCGCCGCTTGGGAAAAAGGACCAACGGGCGAACCGGTGCTCAGCGACAAAGCGATCGGCAGCGAGGTCGGTGATGAATTCGAACGCGATCGCGGTCGCACGCTCTCCACGTGGTCGCGTCAGTATCATCAAGCCGTGCGCGCCTTGGATGAAGGCATCGGCCAGGTGCTCGCCGCGCTCGAAGAATCCGGCCAGCTCGCCAACACGCTCGTCGTCCTCACTGCGGATCAAGGCTACGCCTGGGGCCAGCACGGCTTCCGCGCGAAGCTCGCACCTTACGACGCGAACATCCGCTCGCCGCTCATCATGTCCATGCCCGGCACGCTGCCGGAGGGCAAGGTCTGCCGTACGCCCGTCGGCGGCGCCGATCTGCCACCCACCTTCTTCACCTTCGCCGGACTCGACTTGCCGTGGCAGATGCACGGCCACGATCTCACGCCGCTGCTGAAAAATCCCGACGCTGAATGGCCGCACACGACGATCATGCCCTTCACCGCCGACAAATTCGGCGCCAACTGCGACGTCGTACCCGCCCCGCCAGGCAATCGTCACAAAACCGGCATCCCGTGGTATGTTATGCTCGCCAGCGGCCAGTACAAATACATCCGCACTCTCGAAGCCAACGAACCCGAGGAGATCTACGACCTCCTCGCCGATCCCGACGAACTCACCAATCTCGCCGCCGATCCCGCCAACGCCGCCCTCTTGAAAAAACTCCGCGCCGCCGCCATCGCCGAACTCAAACGCACCGACGCGAAGATGGTGAACTCGTTGCCGCCGGTGAAGGAGTAGCGGCTCTTGCCGAATCCGACACCGCATTTGCTGAGATGTAGGAGTGGAGGTGTTCGTTTCAAGCTGCACGCCATGCAGCTCCTCGCCGCCCTTGTTTCCTCATTCGTCATTGCTTCGCTTCGCTCACTCCTTCAGAGCAGCACACGCTTCGCGGTGCTGGCTGTCTCGCTTTGCTCGGCTCTGGTTTCGTCATTCGCGGCGGAGCCGCGTCCCAACATCATCCTCATCTATTCCGATGACCACGGTCATGCCGATCTCGGCATCCTCGGGCTCGAAAAAGACCTGAAGACCCCGAACCTCGACGCACTGGCCCGCAGCGGCGTGATTGCGAAGAACGGCTACAGCACCGCGCCGCAGTGCGTGCCCTCGCGGGGTGGACTGATGACCGGCAAGTTCCAGGGACGCTTCGATCTCGACAACAACGGCTCCTCGCTCGACGGCTTCAACAAGGAGACCACCATCGCCACGCGCTTGCAGAACGCCGGCTACGCGACGGCACACTTCGGCAAATGGCATCTCGGTCCGACACCGGCGATTCCCACGCACGGCTTCAAGCATTCGTTTTCGCAGAATGCCCAGCGCCCGTTCTCCTCGAACATCACGCTCAATGGCAAAGATCAGCCGATGGGCGATCTGCCGCCCTCGATGTATCACATCGACGGCTGCACAAAGGCCGCCGCGTCGATCATCGAGCGATATAAAGACGAGCCCTTCTTTCTCTACATCGCGTTCCGTGCGCCGCACACGCCGCTGGATGCGCCACAAAGCTACAAGGACCGCTTTCCCGGCGAGATGCCGGAGCGCCGCCGCGCCGCACTCGGCATGTTGGCCGCCGTGGATGACGGCGTGGGCCTCATCACCAGCACCTTGAAAAAACACGGACTCACCGAGAAGACGCTCATCTTCTTCATCGGTGACAACGGCGCTCCGCTGAAGATCCACAAGGTGGACTCGCCGCTCAATGGCGATGCCGGCGGCTGGGACGGCAGCCTGAACACGCCGCTCAATGGCGAAAAAGGCATGCTCTCCGAAGGCGGCATGCACGTGCCGTTTCTCATCGCCTGGCCCGGCACGATTCCCGGCGGTCAGATTTACGAGCACCCGATCAGCGCACTCGATGTCGCCGCCACCGCTGCTGAAGTAGCTTCGATTGGCAATCGAAGCGGTTTGGACGGCGTGAACCTCCTGCCCTACCTCACCGGCGAAAACAAAGCGCCGCCGCACGAAGCGCTCATGTGGCGATGGTCCGCACAAAGTGCGATCCGCGAAGGAAAATGGAAGCTCCTTCGCGGCGGTGACCGGGAGTACCTCTATGATCTCGATGCTGACCTCGAAGAGAAACACAACCTCACCTCGCAGGAGCCCGAGATCGCCGCCCGCCTCCGCGCGAAGCTCAAAACCTGGGCCGACGGCCTCAATCCGCCCGGCATGGCGCTCGGTCCCATGGCGCCAACCTGGAACGACTACTTCGACTTCTACCTCGAAGGCAAACCGGCGGCGAAGCCCGTCGCCAAAACCGAACCCGACACCACCGCCACCCACGGCTGGATCGCCCGCAACGGCACGCTGACGGAGAAAGACGGCGTTTTCATCCTGACTCCCGAAAATGCCAGGAAGCCTGCCTTCATCACGCGCAGCCAGCTCAAGCTCGCCGGTCCCGTCGCCGCCAAGATCACCCTCAAAACCGCCGCCACCGGCCAAGGAGCCATCGCCTGGCGCATGAGTGACGACAAAGACTTCCTCCCCGCCAATCGCGTCACGTTTGACCTCAAGGCCACACCAGACTGGCAGACGCACGAAGTCACCCTCCCCGCGAACGGGCGTGTGATTCATGTGCGCGTGCATGTGCCGCCGGGTTCCGCTGAATTTCGCACGCTCGACTTCAAGCCGGCCTCCCGATGATCGGAGGGTGGACTCATCACAAACTCCAACCGCACGGGCGTGGACTATTGAGGATACCTTTCCGACAAATTGACCGCAGGTTGCCCTCATCGCGCACGTTTAGGTTCGACCATGAACGCGCGCCTACTGATCCCTCTCATTGTTCCCGCTCTCGCCCTCGATCTTCACGCCGCCGACACCTTCCTTGTCGAAAACGGCCAGCCGCGTGCGGAGATCGTCATTTCGGACCAGCCCACGCGCATGCAGCGCGTCGCGGCGCATGAGTTTCGCCAGCAGATCGAGAAGATCAGCGGCGCGCGGCTTCCCATCGTCACACAGCCTTCGGGAAAGGCGGTGAAGGTCTTCATCGGCGCGAGTGCGCAGTCGCCGGTGAAGGCGGAGGGACTCAAGAACGGCGCGTATCGCATCGCGACCGGCGCGGACTGGATGGCGCTGATCGGCGATGACAGCGACTTCACGCCGATGGAGCCGTGGGCGAAGAACAACGGCGACATCCCGCGTGCGCAGGCGGAGTGGGAGAAGATCGTCGGCGCACCCTACGGCATGCCGACTCCAGGTTTGTACAAGAACCGCCTGCGACTGCCCGGCGACACCGGCAAGCCCGACGGCGCGGCCACAGAACCCAAGGAGACGCTCGAAATCTGGGGCCTCGACGAGCGCGGCAGCTTCAATGCGGTCAGCGGCTACCTGCGCCAGCTCGGCGCACGC
This sequence comes from Prosthecobacter sp., assembly GCA_035438165.1. Lineage (GTDB taxonomy): Bacteria > Verrucomicrobiota > Verrucomicrobiia > Verrucomicrobiales > Verrucomicrobiaceae > Prosthecobacter. Next base: position 790 of record DAORHS010000085.1, on the reverse strand, counting down.
TGGTATCTGCCGGGCGACCTCGGCGAGGTGCTGCCTACGATGAAAACGATCCCGCTTCCGCAGATCGACGAGACCGTGCAGCCGGACTTCCCGCTGCGGCAGTTCAATTTCCGCTTCAGCACCGCCGGCCCCGAAACGTCGATGTGGGTCATGCGCCTCGGCTTGCGCAACGACGAGCGCCTGCAGATCGCCCACGGCATCGCCACGATGACCAACCGGCAGGGTGTCTTCGACAAGCATCCGGACTGGTTCGCGATCTACGGCGGCAAGCCCGACTTCAAACCCGGCGACTCGAAGTGCCAAGTCTGCTATTCGAACGACGAGCTTTTCAAAGAGACCGTGCGCTGGGCGCGGGCGCTGCTGGACACCTACAAGTTTGAAACCGTCTCCATCATGCCGCCGGACGGCTACACCTCCATCTGCCAATGCGAGAAGTGCAAAGGCAAGGACTCGCCCGAACGCAACGAGCGCGGCCTGCTGAGCGACTATGTGTGGGACTTCGTCAATCGCGTGGCGAAGGAGATCGCGAAGTCGCATCCGCACGCGAAGGTGCTGAACTGCGCTTACGGCGTTTACACGCTGCCGCCGCTGAAGATCGACAAGCTGGAGCCGAACGTGCAGGTCTGCATCGTCGGCGGTCGTCGTCCCATCAACAAAGGCGGCGTGAAAGGTGAAGGCGAATCCGCGCCGGACGCGCTGCGTGCCGCGTGGATGAAGAAGACCGACAATCCGCTGTTCAACTTCGAAAACTATCCCTTCACCGACCGCGGCTGGTATCTGCCCAGCTTTT